>NZ_JALCZC010000076.1:0-20202 GCF_022690805.1 Anaeromyxobacter sp. SG66 | reverse complement strand
CGCGGCGCGGGGGGCGGGCGCCGCTGCGCCGGCGGCGCCCGCGGCAGCGGCGGCCTTCGGCTGCGCCACGGGCTTCGCGGCGCCGGGGGCCTCCGGCGGCAGGAACACCGGGCCGGCCTCGTTCCACGGATGCGCCTCGAGCTTGGCGCGCAGGAGCGAGCCGAGCGGCGCGCGGGGGTAGTACTCCGCGTTCTTGTCGACCTTGTAGACCGGGAACGGGCTCAGCGCGTCGGACCAGCGGAAGGTCAGGTTGCGGATGTTCCGCTGCGACCCCTCGAACTCGCGGGTGTGCTGGATGGAGCCCGTCGGGCAGGGCTCCACGCACAGCCCACAGAACATGCACTTCGCCTCGTCGATGTCGAACTGCGTGACGACGCGCTGCTTGGGGTTCGCCGGGTCCTTCTCGAGCGTGATCTGGATGCAGTTGATGGGGCAGGCGCGCTCGCAGGCCTGGCACCCGGTGCAGATCGCGGTGTCCACCTCGAGGAACCCGCGGTAGCGCGGGGGCAGCATGTCCCGCACCGGCATCGGCGTCCGGTCCGGGTACTGGACCGTGATCGGCCTGCGGAGCAGGTGGGAGAGCGTGATCGACATGCCGTGCCAGAAGGACTTGACGGTGTCCTTGATGGCGCCGGTGTACTCGCTGACGGACTGGGCCATGTTCGTATCCCGCCTACCAGTTGGAGAGGTCGACCTGATCGCCGCCGGCCTCGACGTTCTGCTTCGCGAGCCGCAGCATCTGCACCAGGGCGACGAGGGCGCCGACGAAGAGGACCACGCCGCTCACGGTCGACGCGACCGGCACGCGCGCCACCAGGATCTGCCAGAGCAGGGTGGCGACGAACGTCGCGAAGGCGCCCGGGACGAGGTACTTCCAGCAGAGGTTCATCATCTGGTCCACGCGGATGCGCGGGAAGGTCCAGCGGATCCAGATGACGAGGTTCATCACGAGGAACGTCTTCACGAAGAACACCGCCATCGACGCGACCTGCAGCCCCCACCACGCCGGCGCGGGGAGCGCGCCCGCGCCGCGCGCGGCCTCGTACGCCTCCGCGGCGACGCCCGGCACCTGCCAGCCGCCGAAGAAGAGCGTCACCGCGATGGCGCTCATGATCCAGACGTTGCCGAACTCGACGAGGAAGAAGATCGCGTACCGGAACGCCGTGTACTCGGCCAGGTAGCCGGCGACGAGCTCCGACTCCGCCTCGGGCAGGTCGAACGGCGGGCGGTTCGACTCCGCGAGCTGCGCGATGAAGAAGATGACGAACGCGACGAGCGCGGCCGGGTTCGTGAACACGAACCACTGCCACGGCCAGGCGCCCTGGGCGCGGATGATCCCCTGCATCGACAGGGTGCCGGCCATGAGGATGGGCACCATCACGGCGAGGCCGGCCGGGATCTCGTACGAGATCACCTGGGCGGCGGAGCGCATGCCGCCGAAGAGCGCCCACTTGGAGTTCGAGGACCAGCCGGCGAGGAGGATGCCGACGACCACGAGCGCAGTGACGGCCGTCACGTAGAAGATGCCGACGTTGAGGTCGGCGGCGATGACGCTCTCGCCGAAGGGGAGGGCGACGAAGATGAGGCCGAACCCCGCGAAGACGAAGTACGGCGCGGCGCGGAAGAGGAGCTGGTCCGCGTCGGCGGGGATGAGGTCCTCCTTCAGGAGGAGCTTCACCGCGTCCGCGATCCACTGGAAGAAGCCGCCCGCGCCGACGCGGTTGTAGCCGATGCGGCTCTGCATGCGGGAGCTGACCCGCATCTCCCACCAGATCGTGACCGCGGCGACGACCGCGCCGAAGTTCAGGATCATGAAGGTGAGGAGCCCGGCGGCGACGCCGTACACGAGCCCGGTGAACGGCCAGGTGGCCGGGTCGTGGTGGAGCACTTCGCGCACGAACACCGCCACCGGCTCGGGCTTCGCGATCGTGGCGAGCACGAGCACGGCGCCGAACAGGATCACGGGCAGCGCGAGCGCCACCACGAGCGTGACGAGCAGCTTGGTCCGGGGGTTGCCCTTCGGGAGCGTGACGGTGGCCATTAGCGATCGATCTCCGGAGCGACGACGTCCAGCGACGAGATGAGCGCGACCAGGTCGGCGACCATCAGGCCGCCGGAGATGTCCTCGATGATGGACATCGCGGTGAACGAGCCCGTGCGCGCGCGGACGCGGTACGCCTTGTTCGTCCCGTCCGACACCACGTAGTAGGCCATCTCGCCGCGAGCCGACTCGACGCGCGAGAGCACCTCGCCGGCGTCCGGCTTCACGTTGCGCGGCACCTTCGCCATGATCTCCTCGGGAGTCTGGCCGATGGTCTCGAGCGCCTGGCGGACGATGCGCGAGGACTCCTTCATCTCGAGGCAGCGCACGTAGTAGCGGTCGAAGCAGTCGCCGACCGCGCCGGCCCAGCCCTTCCCCACCGGCACCTCGAACTCGAAGTTCGGGTAGGCGCCGTACGGCATGTCGCGCCGGAGATCCCAGTCGACGCCGGAGCCGCGCAGGTTCGGGCCGACGAGGCCGTAGCCGATGGCCTGCTCGCGGGAGACGACGGCGACGCTCGCGAGGCGCTTCTTGTAGATCTCGTTGAAGGTGATGAGCCGGTCGAACTCGGGGAGGAACTTGTCGAACCGGTCGAGGAACGCGAGGACCTTGTCCCGCCACCCCTCCGGCAGGTCGAACGCGACGCCGCCGATGCGGTGGTAGTTGTAGGTCAGCCGCGCGCCGCAGAGCGCCTCGATGAAGTCGTTGATCTCCTCGCGCTCGCGCAGGCCGTGGACCATCGGCGTGAACGCGCCGATGTCCATCGTCATCGTGCCGACCGCGATGAGGTGGCTCGCGATGCGCACGAGCTCGCAGCTGATCGCCCGGAGCCACTGCGCGCGGGGCGGCACCTCGACCTTGAGGAGCTTCTCGACGGCGATCGCGTACCCCTCGTTCGCGAACATCGCCGCCACGTAGTCGATGCGATCCGTGAACGGCATGAAGCCGGGGTAGCCGGTCGCCTCGCCGATCTTCTCGATCGAGCGGTGGAGGTAGCCGACGTCCGGGATCGCCCGCTTCATCACCTCGCCGTCGGTCTCGACGATGAAGTTGATGACGCCGTGCGTGGACGGGTGCTGCGGACCGAAGTTGAGGACCATCTCCTCGTAGTTGCGGTCGACGCGGCGGAGGATGAGCTTCTCCATGTGTTCTCCCTACGCCTTCGCGGGGCCGTCGACGCCACCGGCCGCGTTCGCGGCCTCGGCGCGGCGCACGTCGTCGAGACGCTTGAGCTCGACCAGGGGGTTCTCGCGGACGTTGGAGAACCCGTGGTAGCCGCCGGTCTCCTGGTAGTCCTTCCGCAGCGGATGGCCGATCCAGTCGTCGGGGAGCATGATCCGGCGGAGATCGGGGTGGCCCTCGAACGTCACGCCGAAGAGGTCGTAGACCTCGCGCTCGAACCAGTTGGCCGTCTTCCACACGCCCTCGACGGTCGCGATCGACGGCGCGGCCCGGTCCAGCTGGACCTTCAGCACGATGGAGTGCCGGTGCCGGTACGAGAGCAGGTGGTAGACGACCTCGATCTGGTTGTTCTTCGGCCAGTCGAGGGCGGTGAGGTCCTCGAGGAAGTCGAGCTCGAGGCCCGGCTCCTTCGCGAGGAAGCGGCAGATCTCCACGATCCGCTCCCGCTTCACGACCGCGAAGGCGTCGATCTTCGGCTCGGAGAGCGGGCCGACGTCCTCGCCGAACCGTGCCTTCAGTCGGTCATGGATTTCTGTGGTCGTCATCTGTTCCCCTGCTGCTAAGCGAGGCGAGCGGGCCGCTCATCGCGTGCCCAGGCTCGCCCCGTCCGGAAACACCAAACGTGAAGCCTGCCTGTCGGCGCCCTACGCGACGCTCCCCTTTGCCGCTCGACGCTTCGTCGACCAGGGCTCGGATCGGATGAGCTCCTGCAGGCGGATGAGGCCCTCGGTGAGCGCCTCGGGCCGCGGCGGGCAGCCGGGCACGTAGACGTCGACGGGGAGGACCTTGTCGACGCCCTTGCAGACCGAGTAGCCGAGCTGGAAGAGGCCGCCGCAGTTGGAGCACGAGCCCATCGAGATGACGTACTTGGGCTCGGGCATCTGGTCGTAGAGGAGCTTCGCCCGCTCGGCCATCTTGTACGTCAGCGTGCCCGCCACGATCATGAAGTCCGCCTGGCGAGGGCTCGCGCGGGGGATCGCGCCGAAGCGCATCACGTCCGCGCGCGGGCCGCCGAACTGCATGAGCTCGATGCCGCAGCACGCGAGGCCGAACAGCAGGTACCAGAGCGAGTTCTCGCGAGCCATGTTGATGAGCTTGTCGAGCTGGCTCGTGTGGAACAGGGTGACGTCCCCGGCCCCGGCCCCCGCGTCCATCGTTCGTCCCGTCATTTCGAGGAGATCTCCTGTAGTTGCAACACGTGCGGGTTACGCGGCCTTCCGTGCCGGGGGCGCCTCGGAGGCGCGCGAGGGCGCCAGCGTCTTCACCCACTCGAGGTCGCCGTGCGCCCACACCCACACCAGGCCGACGACGAGGATGGCGGTGAACAGGAACAGCTCGAAGAACGCCACCCACGCCAGCGCGGGGCTCGCCGAGACCCAGTCGCGGTAGACGGCCACCACCGGGAACGTCAGGGCGATGTCGACCTCGAAGATCACGAACACGAGCGCGACGAGGTAGAAGCGTGGATTGAAGTTGAACCACGCCACCCCGATGGGCCGCTCGCCACATTCATAGGTGGTCGCCTTCTCCGCATTGGGGATGCGCGGACCGGCGAGCCTCGACAGGGTGACTCCACCCAGAGCGAAACCCAGCGTGACGATCGCGAAGACGAGGACGGTGCCGAACTGAAAGCCCATGCCGGCGCTCCTAAAGTGGACCTATGTTGTCGGCAAAACTCAGGAAAGTGCGGGCGGAGTCTACATAACGCCCCCCCTGTGTCAAGGGGGCCAAACCCGTTGACAACCCTGATCGCGACAGGCACTTAAGGGGCCTCCAAGCGGACCCCTGCCCACCCATGCTGACACCCCTCCAGACCTATTTCCCGATTGGCGTCGCTCTGCTGGTGGCGGTAGGACTCGCGGCCCTCATGGTGGCGCTCGCCAACCTGCTCGGTCCTCGTCGGCCGAGCGTGGTGAAGAGCACCCCGTTCGAGTGCGGGTCGGAGCCAGCCGCCGGCTCTCCGCGAGAGCGCTTCGGCGTGAAGTTCTACGTCGTCGCGCTGCTCTTCATCGTCTTCGACATCGAAGCGATCTTCCTCTACCCGTGGGCCGTCCTGCTCCTGCCGAGCCAGGGCTACCCGGGCCTCGGTTGGGCCGGGTTCGTCTCCATGGGTATCTTCGTGGCCACGCTGGTGGCCGGCCTCGTGTACGTCTGGAAGAAGGGCGTGCTCGACTGGGCGGACTAGGAGTCGCAATGGCATCCGAGCTCGACACCGTCCCCGTCATCACCACCCGCCGCGACGAGGCGCAGGGCTTCCTGCAGGGGCTCGTCTCCAAGGGCCTCGGGTGGGCGAGGAAGTACTCGCTCTTCCAGTATCCGTTCGTCACCGCCTGCTGCGGCATGGAGTACATGACCGTCGCGTCGGCGCGCTACGACCTCGACCGCTTCGGCGCCGCGCTGCCGCGCTTCTCGCCGCGCCAGGCGGACCTCCTCATCGTCGTCGGCACCGTGAACTGCAAGCAGGCGCCGATCCTCCGGCGCGTGTACGAGCAGATCACCGAGCCGAAGTGGGTGATGGCGTTCGGCGTCTGCGCGTCGTCGGGCGGCTTCTACGACAACTACGCGACGGTGCAGGGCATCGACCGGATCATCCCGGTGGACGTCTACGTCCCGGGTTGCCCGCCGCGGCCGGAGCAGGTGCTCGACGGCATCATGCTGTTGCAGCGGAAGATCCAGGGTCAGGAGCACAAGCTCATCGACCGCAAGCCTCTGCCCGTGGTCGGCCAGACGCCGACCACGCGCTAGCGAGGGACCATGTCGAAGGTCGTGATCGACGCGCTCGTCGAGCGCTTCCCAGATGCCGTGTACGACGCCTACGTGGGCGTGGGCGGCGACGACTGCGCGTTCGTGAAGAAGGAGCGCATCGTCGAGGTGTGCCGCTTCCTGAAGAGCGATCCGGGCATGCTCTTCGACATGGCGCCGTACATCACCGCGGTCGACTACCTCGGGCAGGAGCCCCGGTTCGAGGTCGTCTACAACCTGCTCTCGCTGAAGACGAACCGGCGCATTCGCCTGCGCGTGAAGGTGCCGGAGCAGGACGCGGTCGTACCGAGCGTGACGTCGCTCTGGCGCGGCGCGGACTGGTTCGAGCGCTACTGCTTCGACATGTACGGGATCCGCTTCAGCGACCACCCGGACATGCGGCGGCTGTTCATGTACGACGAGTTCGTCGGGCACCCGCTCCGCAAGGACTATCCGCTCAAGGGGCGCCAGCCGCTCGTGCAGGAGCGTGAGGTCAAGGACATCTACCGCGGGCCGGGGCCCGCCACGCGCGACTAGCGCGCCCCGGCCTCGGCGAGCGCGCGCAGGCGCGCCCCGAGGACGGACGGTGAACGGAGGCAGACCGTGACCGAGAAGAAGGGACTGGGCGAGGTCCAGACGGCGGCGCCGGGCGAAGAGCTCCGCCTCCGGCCCGGGGAGAGCGAGCTCGACGCGTTCATGCCGTCGCGGCGGATGACGGTGAACCTCGGACCGTCGCACCCCGCCATGCACGGCGTGACGCGGGCGGTGGTGGAGCTCGACGGCGAGATCATCCGCGAGATGAAGCTCGACATCGGCTTCCTCCACCGCGGGTTCGAGAAGAGCTGCGAGAACGTGACGTGGACGCAGTGCTTCCCGTACACGGACCGGCTCAACTACGTCAGCTCCATCATGAACAACGTGGGCTTCGCCCTCGCCGTCGAGAAGCTGTGCAAGCTCGACGTGCCCGAGCGGGCGAAGTACCTGCGCGTCATCACCTCCGAGCTCCACCGCATCTGCGACCACCTCACGCTCGTCGGCGCCATGGGCATGGAGCTCGGCGCGATGACGGTGTTCCTCTACGCGGTCGAGGCGCGCGACATCATCTGGGACCGGCTCGCCGAGCTGTGCGGCGCGCGTCTCACCTCGAACTACGCGCGCGTCGGCGGCGTGGCGCGGGACGCGCCCGAGGGCTGGGTCGAGAAGACCGGGAAGACGCTCGATCGCGTGAAGGGGTACGTCGACGAGATCGACGGCCTGCTCTCCCGCAACCGCATCTTCATCGATCGCACCCGCGGGACGGGCGTCGTGCCGCGCGAGGACGCGATCGAGCTCGGCTTCACCGGCCCGTGCCTGCGCGCGTCGGGCGAGCCGTTCGACCTGCGCAAGGCGGCGCCGTACCTCGTCTACGACCGGGTGGACTTCGACATCCCGGTGGGGACGAACGGCGACAACTTCGACCGGTACCAGATGCGCATGGAGGAGATGCGGCAGGCCGATCGCATCATCCGCCAGTGCTTCACGCAGATGGAGCCGGGCGAGATCGCCGTCCAGGACTTCCGCTACGTCCTGCCGCCGAAGCCGCTCGTCTACGGGACGATCGAGGGCCTCATGGCCCACTTCAAGATCATCATGGAGGGGATCCAGGTCCCCGCCGGCGAGGCGTACAGCTACACCGAGGCGGCCAACGGCGAGCTCGGCTTCTACGTCGTGTCGGACGGCGGCGGGCGCCCGTACAAGCTGGGCCTGCGGGCGCCGGGCTGGCCGATGCTGGCCGCCCTGCCGTTCATGACGAAGGACTCGCTGCTCTCCGACCTCATCCCGACGTTCGACAGCATCAACATGATCGGCGGCGAGGTCGAGCAGTAGCCGCGCCGGAATCCACAGGAGCGAACGAGCAATGGCCGAAGAGAAGAAGCCCGAGGCCCCCGCCGCCGCGCCGCCCAAGCCGCCGCCGGGCCCGCCCGCGCCGCCGCCGCCGAAGAACCCCGGCATGGTCACGGCGACGATCGACGGGCGCGAGGTGGTCGCGAAGCCCGGCACGACCGTCATCGAGGCCGCGAAGGCGCTCGGGATCGAGATCCCGTACTACTGCTACCACAAGCGCCTCTCCATCGCGGCCAACTGCCGGATGTGCCTCGTCGAGATGTCGAACGCGCCCGGCGGCAAGCTCATGCCGGCGTGCCAGATGCCGATCTCCGAGGGCGTCGCCGTCAAGACCGAGACGCCGCGCGTGAAGGACCAGCAGCGCGCCACGCTCGAGTTCCTGCTCCTGAACCACCCGGTGGACTGCGCGATCTGCGATCAGGCCGGGGAGTGCAAGCTGCAGGACTACTACATGAAGTACGACCGGCAGCCCTCGCGCCTCGACGTGCCCAAGGTGACGAAGGGCAAGCGGGTCGTGCTCGGGCCCATGGTCGTGCTCGACCAGGAGCGCTGCATCCTCTGCACGCGCTGCGTCCGCTTCATGCGCGAGGTCGCGAAGGAGCCGCAGCTCGGCGTCGCCGAGCGCGGGAACGAGAGCTTCATCACCACGTTCCCCGGGCAGCCCCTCGACTCCAAGTACTCCGGGAACGTCGTCGACATCTGCCCGGTCGGCGCGCTCACCTCGGCGGACTTCCGCTTCCGCGGCCGCGTCTGGTTCATGAGCGCCGCGCGGTCGGTGTGCACCGGCTGCGCGCGCGGCTGCAACACCTTCCTCGACTACCTGAACGACACCACCTACCGCTACCGCCCGCGCGAGAACGACGCCGTCAACCAGGAGTGGATGTGTGACGAGGGCCGGGTCTCGTACAAGTACCTGAACGCGGACCGCGCGCTCCTCTCGCGCGAGGGCCGCGGCGCCCAGGCCAAGGTGCTGGCCCGCGAGGTCGCCGTGGAGCGGGCCGCCGCCGCGCTCGCGCCGCACGCCCGCGCCGGCAGCCTCGCGGTGCTGCTCTCGCCGCTCGCCTCGCTCGAGGACCTCCTCGCCGCGGCGACGGTCGCGAAGGAGGCGCTCGGGGTCGCCGAGGTCTTCGTCGGCGGTCGCCGCGACGGCTGGCAGGACGCCTTCCTGAAGCGCGCCGACGAGAACCCGAACCGCAAGGGGCTCGAGCTCGTCGCGCAGGCGCTCGGGCTCGCGGTGCGGCCGTTCGGCGACCTCACCGCGGCGGTCGCCGCCGGGAAGGTCCGGGCGGTCTGGGCGGTCGGGACGGAGGTCCCGGATCCCGCCGCCGCCGCGGCGCTCGAGGGCGCCGAGGTGCTCGTGGCGCAGTCCTACGACGACGGGCCGGTGGCGCGTCAGGCCACGGTGCTCCTGGCGGCCGCGCCGCACTCGGAGAGCGACGGCACGTTCGTCAACTTCGAGGGGCGGGCGCAGCGGTTCGAGCTCGCGTACTTCCCGCGGGGCGACTCCCGGCCGCACTGGCTGCTCGCGTCCGAGCTGGGGCGCGCGCTGGGGCTGTCCTACCGGTTCGCGACCGCGCGCGACGTGTTCGTCGAGCTCGGGCCGCGGCTCGGGACGGCGCTCGGCGACTTCCGCTGGGACTCGCTGCCGTCCACCCGCCGCCGGCCCGGGATCGTCCCGCTCGCCGCCGGCACCGTGGACGGCCGGCTCCCCGGCTACCGCGACCGCGTTCCCCCCGAGACGTCCGAGGACGCCCGCCGCGCCCTCGCCCGCACGACCTAGGAGGAGGGCCAAGTGAACCGTCTCATCGGGATGGTGGTGCTCATCGGCGCGGTGGTGGCCGGTCTCGTCGGGCTCTCGGCCGCGTTCTACCTGGCCGCCGGCGGGCTCGCGTGGGTGTTCGCCGAGTACCTCGGCGCGCCGCCGTCGTTCGGCGCCGCGATCGCCAACGTCGTCACGCTGATGCTCGTGGTCATGATGATCTCGGGCTCGCTCCTCACGGTCGCGGAGCGGAAGTGGTCCGCCATGATGCAGAACCGCATCGGCGCGAACCGCATCAAGGTGCTCGGGTCCGCCCTCGGCGGCATCCCGTTCCTCGCCGCCGACGCGCTCAAGATGCTGACGAAGGAGAGCGCCCCGCCGCGCGGCCGGACGCGGGTCCTCTACGAGATGGCGCCCGCGCTCGCGTTCGCGCCCGTGTTCGCGCTGTTCGCGATCATCCCGCTCGGTCCTCCGATCCCGCTCGCCGCCATCGTCGACTCGGCCGCCGGCGCGCTCGGCAGCGCGGGCGTCGCGCTGCAGGTGGCGAGCCCCGACGCCGGGCTGCTCTACATCTTCGCGATCTCCTCGCTCGCGGTGTACGGCACCTCGCTCGCGGGCTGGGCGTCGAACAACAAGCTCGCGCTGCTCGGCGGCGTCCGCGCCTCCTCGCAGATGATCAGCTACGAGGTCTCGCTCGGGCTGTCGCTCGTCGGGACGATGCTCGCGTACCGCACCCTGCGCCTCGAGGAGATGGTGACCGCGCAGGGGCTCGCGGTCCTCGGCCCCGTCCCGGCGCTCGGCATCCTCCTCCAGCCGGTCGGGTTCCTCATCTTCTTCGCGAGCGCGTTCGCCGAGACGAAGCGCGCGCCGTTCGACCTGCCCGAGGGCGAGAGCGAGATCGTCGGCTACTTCGTCGAGTACTCGGGCATGAAGTTCGGCCTGATGTTCCTCGCGGAGTTCGTGGAGATCGTGGTCCTCTCCGCGATCATCACCGCGGTGTTCCTCGGCGGCTGGCACCCCATCGTCGTCTCGACCGAGTGGCTCCGGCAGACCGTGACGCCCCTCTGGTTCGGGGCGATCTGCGGCGGGGCGTTCCTCGCGAAGATGATCGTGCTGATGTGGCTCCAGCTCACGATCCGCTGGCTCCTGCCGCGCTTCCGCTTCGACCAGATCCAGAAGCTCTGCTGGAAGATCCTGCTCCCCGCGGCCATCGCCAACATCTTCATCACGGCCGGCGCGCTGCTCCTCGACCCCTCGATGCAGCTGCTCGCCTGGATCGGCGTCGCGACGATCGTCATCATCGGCGCCATCACCGCCGCGGTCGGCCGCGCTCCCGCTCCGGGGGAGCACGACCACGCCGCCGCCCACGCCGTCGCGGGACACTGACCCATGCCCTATCCGATCGAGAACCGGCCCGCCGATCTGCGCGAGCGGATGTACTTCCCGGAGATCATCCGGGGCATCGGCGTGCTCACGAAGCACTTCCTCCGGAACCTGTTCCTCACGCGCGACAAGAACCCGGACGTCCTCGAGCGCCGGCGCGGCGAGCTGTGGTCGGACAACGCGACGCTCCAGTACCCCGAGGAGCGCGTGCCGTATCCCCCCGGCTACCGCGGCCTGCACCGGCTCGTCCCGCGCGAGGACGGCAAGCCCCGCTGCGTCGCCTGCTACATGTGCGCGACCGCCTGCCCGGCGCAGTGCATCTACATCGAGGCGGGCGAGTACCCGGACGATCCCATCGAGAAGTACCCGGTGAAGTTCGTCATCGACGAGCTGCGCTGCATCGTCTGCGGGTTCTGCGTGGAGGCGTGCCCGAAGGACGCCATTCGCATGGACTCGGGCGAGCACACCCCGCCGTCCTACGAGCGCGGCGCGCAGATCTGGGACGAGAAGCGGCTCCTCCGCGGGCCGCCGATCTCCTATCAGTACGATCCGTGGCTCCGCCGCGGCTCGCCGTCGATCCCGGCGGACAAGCTCGAGGAGATGCGCGCGCGCGCCAAGCCCTTCCCGACCGTCGCCACCGACGAGTACGCGCAGACGCCCGGCTTCTCCGTCCGCGCGCTCGCGCAGGAGGCGAAGGAGCGCGCCGCACGTCCGAAGTAGCGGTCCCTCCGAGCTGGCTCTCCTAAACGACAGTTCGTGATTCGCGTTCACCTTCGGTGCCGCGAATCACGCTGTCGTTTAGCCATGTTCGCACGGGGGCTGCGCCCCCGCCCCGCCGAGCGAAGCTCCGCGCGCTCGTGCGCGCGTACCAATCGATGCCCCACCCCGACAGCCGGGTCCCGTGCGCCGCCGCGAGCGGCTTCGCCGCTTCCGCGCCGCCGCCCGGGGGGGCCCCCTGCCCGCGCCGGTACCAAGATGGGGCCGCCGCTCAGCGGGCGCGGCGCACCGGCGTCGCGCCCGCGGCCGTTCTGGGCGAGGATGTGGCCGCGGCGCCGGCGCGGTCCGGGCCGAGGCCGACGGCGGGAGGAGAGGCACGTGAAGGGCGGCGTGAGCTGGGCGCGGGGCGCGTGGCGGGGCGCGATCCTCGTCGCGGCGCTGGCGAGCGCGGCTGCGCTCGTGGACCTCGGGAGCTTTCATCGCCTCGAGCAGGGGGACTCCCTCGTCCCCGTGCTCGTCTCGCTCCAGCGCTGGACCCCCTTCTTCTGGGACCAGGAGCGCTTCGGGATGCTCGTCCCGCTCGTCGCGCTCCCGCTCCGCGATCCGCTCGCGAACCTCCTCCTGCAGCGGGCGCTGACCGCCTTCGCGGGCCTCGCCTCGCTCGTCCTGCTCGCGCGGCACGCGCTCGCGGGGCGCGACTGGCCGCTCGCCGGCCTCCTCGCGGCCGGGACGCTGCTCCTGCTCGCGCCGGCCCCCTGGCTCTTCGAGTACCTCGCCTCCCAGCCCTACGGGCTGTCCACGGCGCTCGCGCTCGCGGGGCTCGCCCTGGCGGAGCCGCCGGGCGCGGGCGGGGGCGGCGCGGCGTGGCCGCCGCGGCTCGCCTGGCTCCGCACGGCGGCGGCGCTCCTCCTCGTCGTCGCCGCCCACTGGGTGAACGCGGTGGCGGGCATCGTGCTCCTGGGGCTCGCCCTCGCGCGCGCGGGCGGGGACCTCGTCGAAGGGACGGAGCGGCGGGCCGTGCGCGCCCGGCTCGTGCGCGAAGGGGCGCTCCTCGGCGCCGGCCTCGCGGCGGGCCACGTGTTCCTGCGGCTGTACCCCCTCCTCACCGGTCATCGCCTGCGGCTCGCGATGGGCGCGCTCCCCGTGGAGCGCTGGCCCCGGGCGTGGACGTCGTTCTTCGGGCTGGCGTGGCACGACGAGCGGCGCTGGGGGCTCGCGCTCGTCGCGATCGCCGCGGCGGGCCTGGCGCTCCTCCTCACCCGTCCGCTCCGGCCGCAGCTCGCGGGCGCCCTCGTGCGTGCCGGCGCGCTCCTCGCGGCGGCGCTCGGCTACGCGCTGTTCGCGGGCGCGCTGGAGTGGGTCGAGGCGAACGCCTTCCACTGGCGCTACCTCGCCCCCTCGGCCGTGCTCGTCCACCTCGCGGCGGTGTCGCTCCTGGCGGAGCCGCTCGCGCGGCTCCCGAGGCTCGCGGCGGCGGCGGGCTCGGCCGCGCTGGCGCTCGTGCCGGCGGCGGCGCTCGCGGCCTACGGCGCCCCGTCGCTCGCGCGCGTGCGCGCGGACCTCGACGCGGCGGCGGGCGCGCGGACGGAGGACGTGCTCGCGGCGGGCTGCGAGCTCGTCGCGGGGGACTACTGGTCGGTGTGGCCGACGGTGTGGCACGCCGCCCTCGTCGCGCGCGAGCGCGGGCTCGCGCGGCGCGTGTACGGCCTCACGCACCGCTCGAACCCGACCGCGCCGCTGTGGAAGGGGCGTCCCCCGGAGTCGCTCCGCATCTGCCGCCCCGCCGGCGAGGAGGAGCACGCGGAGCGATGGCTCCGCGCGTTCCACCTCTGGCCGGTCCGGGGGGTGGGACGGCAGGGGACCGTGGACGTGCTCGTCCCGGTCGGCGCTGCGAGCGCTACATCCGGAACGACGCCAGCAGCATCCCGGTGAACGTCGTGTCCTCGTAGTCGCCGCCGAAGTACGGGTTCACGCCGATCTCGGCGCCGAGCCCGAAGGTCGGCGTCACGTCGAACTTCGCGCCGGCGGCGAGCCGCATGACGAGGCCGACGGTGGAGTCGGAGGCCTTCGTCCACGTCCCGTAGTAGGGGTCGCGCTCCTTCACGGACATGTTGGCGAAGTACAGGCCGAGGCCGGCGTCGCCGTAGAGGCCGAAGCGCGGCGCCACGTCGAACCCGAACCGCGCGGCGGGCACGAGCTTGAAGAGGTTCATGCCCCACTCCCACCCGTAGTAGGAGTCGGAGAAGCGCGAGTACCCGAGCGACAGCACGAGCGAGAGGTTCGTGTTCGGGCCGAGGTGGGTCGGCAGCATCTCCAGGTCGCCGCGGAGCGCGAGGCCGGTGTTGCCGTCGCCGTCCTCGAAGCCGAGGAGGACGTTGGCGTTGGTGAGCCCGCTCGAGCTGCGGGCGCCGCGGCCCTGAGCGAGCGCGGCGGGGGCGAGGAGCAGCAGCGCCAGCGCGGCCGCGGTGCGGATCACGTTCTTCATGAGTCTTCCTCCAGGAAGCTGCGCGCCAAAAGCGGCGCGGGCGCGCATGTTAGCGGCGGTCCCGCCGCACGGAAAGGGCGCGAGCGGCAGGGCGTGTGCGCGGAGGCGGGGCGGTGTGCGGCGCGCTCGCTGCCGCCTCCGGGTCAGGCCGGCGTGCCGCCCGCGGACTCGGAGGACAGCACGTCGCGCTGGTGGAGGGGCGCGAGACGCTGCAGCACGAGGAGCCCGGGGATCGCGAGCGCCATGCAGGAGGCGAAGAAGAGGGGGTAGCCGAGCCGCTCGGCGAGGACGCCGCTCGGGATCCCGGAGAGCGTCCGCCCGAAGCCGAAGAGGCTCGAGAGGAGCGCGTACTGCGTGGCGCTGTAGCGCTTGTCGCAGACGCGGAGGATGAGCGCGAGCAGGGCGGCCGTGCCCATCCCCTGCGAGGCGTACTCCGCCGCGATCCCGACGTAGGTCCAGCCGCGCGCCGCCGCCGAGATGGGCTCGAGGGTGGCGCAGAGCGCCACGTCGAGGGGAGCGGCGCGGGCGGCGGCGGCGAGCGCGTAGAAGCCGATCGCGCCCGCCTGGGCGAAGCCGAACGCCCACAGCGCCCGGCCCAGGCCGAGGCGCGACATGAGCGCGGCGCCGAGGCCGGTCCCCGCGATGGTCGCGGCCGTGCCGATGATCTTCACGGCGAGGCCGATCTCGGCGTTCGAGAAGCACATGTCCTTCAGGAACGGGTTCACCATCGTGCCGGCGGCGTTGTCGCCGAACTTGTAGAGCACGAGGAACGCGGCCACGGTGAGCGCCTGCGGGCGGCCGAAGTAGGTCCGGAAGGGCTCGACGATCGCCGCCTTGAGCGAGCGCGGCGCGGCGGCCGGCCGCACGGGGGGGTCGGCCCAGAGCGTCAGCGCGATGGAGGCGAGGAACAGGCCGCCGAGCAGGGCGAACACCACCGGCCAGGGGAGCCACTGCGCCGAGAAGATCGCGAGCGCGCCCGCCACGAGCATGCCGATCCGGTACCACATGACCCGCAGGCCGCTCGCGGGCCCCTGCTCGTCCGGCTCGAGCACCTCGACCGAGTAGGCGTCGAGCGCGATGTCCTGGGTGGCGGACGCGATGGTGATGAACAGCGCGATCGCGCCGAGCACCGCCGCGGCGCTCGCCGCGATCGCGATGCGGCCGGTGGCCGGATCGCGCTCCAGCGCGAAGCCCGCGTAGGCCGCGAACGCGAAGAGCCCGAGGGCGAGCGCGATCTGGGCCAGCACGATCCAGCTCCGCCGCCGGTCCGGGCGGGGCAGCGCGTAGCGGTCCACGAGCGGCGCCCACAGGAACTTGAGGCTCCACGGGAGCGACACCGCGGAGAGGATCCCGATCGTCTTCAGATCGACGCCGGCGCTCCGGAGGAAGATCTGGAAGGTGTTGAAGACGAACCCCAGCGGCATGCCCGAGGCGAGCATGAGCGCCCCGAGCACCTGGACGCGCTTCGACTTGAGGACGTTGGCCAAGGCCGGACGAGACTAGACGCGGGCCGTCCCCGGCACAAGCCGGCCCGACGCCGCCAGCGGGCCCGTGCCGGCCAGCGGAGCGGGGCGTGGCGCCGACGCCCATCCCGCCCGCGCTCGACCGCGCCCCCGCACCGGGGAGCGCCGCTCACGACACCGGCCGCACCGCGCGGCGGAACTCCTCGACCGGGCGCGTGTTGAGGACCTGGCCACGCCGGACCCATCCGCGCCGCGCGACGGTCACCGCGTTCCCGAGGAACCCGAGGTTCTGGACCGAGTGCGCGTCCACCGAGAGGACCACCGGGATCCCGCGCGCGGTGGCCGCCCGCAGCCAGCGCGGCTCGAGCTCGAGCCGGCGCGGATCGCCGTTCACCTCCACGGCGCCGCGCGAGGCGGCGAGGGCGTCGAGCACCTCGTCGACGCGGCAGGCGAACGAGGGCCGATCGAGGAGGAGCCGCCCGAGCGCGTGGCCCCAGATCTTGAACACCGGGAGGGACATGCAGCGCACCAGCCGCCGCGTCATGGCGTCCTCGTCCATCTTCATCCGCGAGTGGACGCTCGCCACGACGACGTCGAGCTGCTCGAGGATGCGATCCGGGAAGTCGAGCGCGCCGTCCTCCAGGATGTCCGACTCCGTCCCCCGCAGGAGCCGCACCTTCACCTTCTCCTGCACGCGCGCGATCTCGTCCCACTGGCGCCGCAGCCGGTCCGGGTCGAGCCCGCCCGCGTAGGAGGCGGTCGGCGAGTGGTCGGTGATGGTGAGGTACTCCATGCCGAGCGCCTCCGCGGCGCGCGCCATCTCCTCGACCGAGGCGCGGCCGTCCGACCAGGTGGTGTGGCAGTGGACCATGCCGCGCACGTCCTCGAGGCGGATGAGATCGACCGGGAGCGCGCCTGCGCGCGCCGCCTCGATCTCGCCGGTGTCCTCCCGCAGCTCGGGCGGGACGGGCTGCAGCCCGAGCGCCGCGTACAGCTCCGCCTCGCTCGCGATGGGCACCTTCGCCGCCGGGTCGGGCCGCCCCTCCTGCGCGGCCCCCGCGCTCGCCGCGCCCGGCGGGAGGCGGTGGAGCCCCCACTCGCTCAGCGTGAACCCGCGCTCGCGCGCGATGCCGCGCAGCTTCACGTGGTGCGGCTTCGAGCCGGTGAAGTGGTGCAGCAGGGTGGCGAAGTCCTCCGGGGGGACGACGCGGAGATCGACCTGCAGCCCCGACGCCAGCTCGACGCTCGTCTTGGTGCCACCGCGCGCGATCGTCCGCGCGACGAGGGGGTAGGCGACGAGGCGCGCGGCGAGCGCGGCGGCATCGCGCGACGCGGCCACCACGTCCAGATCTCCGACGGTCTCCTTGCCCCGCCGGGTCGAGCCGGCGAGCGCGACCTCCTCCGCGGCGGGGTCGGCGCGCAGGTGCGCGAGGAGCGCCGCCCCGGCGGCGAGCGCGTCGACGAGCAGGACCTGCCGCTCGGCCGCGCGCGCTCGCATGCGCCCGAGCCCCTCGAGGATCCTGTCCTCCGTCTTCTCGCCGAAGCCCTTCACCGTCCGGACCCGGCCGTCGCGGCAGGCCGCCTCGAGCTCGGCGACGGTGCCGATCCCGAGGGCCGCGTGCAGGGCGGCGATCTTCTTCGGTCCCAGGTCGGGTACCTGGAGGAGCTCGAGGATGCCGGGCGGGTGCTTCGCCCGCAGCCGCTCGAGCAGCTCGAGCCGCCCGGTGCGGTGCAGCTCCGCGATCTTCTTCGCGAGCGCCTCCCCGATGCCGGGGACCTCGGTGAGGCGCCCCGCCTCGACGCGCGCCCCGAGATCCTCGAGCGCCTCCACGGCGCGCGCGCCGTTCTCGTAGGCGCGGACCTTGAACGGGTTCTCACCCTCCAGCTCGAGGAGCGTCCCGAGCTCGCGCAGCGACCGCGCGATGGCGAACTTGTCGAGCATGGGGCGCGTTATATAGGAGCCGGCCCGCCATGCCGCCGCTCCGCGTCCTCTCCGTCCTCCTCGCCGCGCTAGCCGTGACGTCCGGTGGCTGCAGCGGCGCGCGCCGCCGGGGCGCCGCGCTGCGCCCGCCCGAGGTGCTCGTCGAGGTCCTGCCGCGCTCCGCCCGGGTGGAGCTGGATGGGCGGCCGCTCGGCCCGGGCGGCGGGGCGGTGGTCCCGGACGCTGCGCCCGAGCCGCACGTGCTGCGGATCGAGGCCGACGGCTACGAGCCCGAGGAGCGGGTGCTCGCGGCGGACAGCCTCGAAGGCGCGCGCATCGCGGCCGCGCTCCGCCCGCGCGGCTTCGGCGCCGTGCGCGCCCTGGACTACGACGACGCTCCGGCGCTGGCGGCGGCGGCCGCCTGGCTCGCGGAGGAGGGCGACCCGCGGGACGCCGCCGAGTACGCCGAGCGCGCCATCTCCGTCGACCCGGGGGTCGCGGTCGCGCACCGCGCCCTCGGCGACGCCCGCGCGCGGGCGGGGGACGCAGCGGCGGCGGTGGCGGCCTGGGCGGAGTACCTGCGCCGCGCGCCCGACGCGCCGGACGGGCCAGCGGTCGAGCGACGGATGGAGGCGGCCCGCGCGGACGTGCGCGTTCCGTAAGGAGCGGCGCCTGCGCGAGCGCTGCCGCGGCCATCCGGAGGAGGGAGCATGGGACACGAGGAGCACAGGCACGAGGCGCCCCGCACGCTGCGGATCTTCGTCGTCACCGCGTCAGACACGCGCGGCGAGGCGGAGGACGGGAGCGGCGCGTTCCTCAAAGCGGCGGTGGCCCAGGCCGGGCACGTCCTCGCGGGCTACCGGATCGTGCGGGACGAGCCGGCGCAGCTCCGCGCCGCGCTGGAGGAGGCGGTGCGCGCCGGGGCGGACGCCGTCGTGGTGAACGGCGGGACGGGCATCGCCGCGCGCGACCGGACCTACGAGGCCGTCGCGGGGCTGCTCGAGAAGCGCCTCGACGGGTTCGGCGAGCTCTTCCGGATGCTCTCGTACGCGGAGATCGGCTCGGCCGCGATGCTCTCCCGCGCCGTGGCCGGCGTGTGGGGAGGGCGGGCCGTGTTCTCGGTGCCCGGCTCTCTCGCGGCCGTGCGCCTCGCCTGGGAGAAGCTCATCGGGCCCGAGATCGGCCACGTGCTGCGCGAGATCCGCAAGGACGCGGGACGCGTGTAGCGCCCGGAGCCTCGCGCCCCTGCCTCGCGGTCGCGTCTGCCGGGGAGGCGTCTCGGGGTGGGCCGATATCGGCTCGTGTGCCGATTTCTCGCACATGCACATACCCGCTGTTAAGATCGCGGGCATGC
Source organism: Anaeromyxobacter sp. SG66 (assembly GCF_022690805.1). Taxonomy (NCBI): domain Bacteria; kingdom Pseudomonadati; phylum Myxococcota; class Myxococcia; order Myxococcales; family Anaeromyxobacteraceae; genus Anaeromyxobacter; species Anaeromyxobacter sp. SG66. The sequence goes on along the minus strand of NZ_JALCZC010000076.1, from coordinate 1,271 downwards.
AGACACCGGTGCGGATCCTGGTGGTCGACGACGCCGAGCCCGTGCGGCAGATCCTCGTCCAGACGTTGAGGGCGCTCGGCTTCGAGCCGCTCCAGGCCGACTCGGGACCCGCCGCGCTCCGGCTGGCGCTCGCCGTGCAGCCCGCCGTCGCGATCGTGGATCAGTGGATGCCCGAGATGACCGGTGCGGAGCTGATCCTCCGCCTGCACGCCTCGCCGGATCCGCGAGTCCGCGCCATGACCGTCATCGGTCTCTCGGGGCGTCCGGGTAGCGAGCGTGATCTCCTCGCCGCCGGGGCCCTCACGTTCCTCCCGAAGCCCTTCCGCGTCGCCCAGCTCGTCGCCGCGCTGCGGGTCGCGATGGAACCCGCGCTCCCCGCGCCCACCTCGTCCGCCGCTTGAGCCGAGCCCCCCAAGGGCGGCTCATCCCGAGCGCCTCAGGGGCCCCCTCGGAGCCGATCGCTCGAGTCTCGCCCACCGCGCTCGAGCCGTGGGGCGAGCGGCCCATGGCCATCACGCGTCGAGCGTCCCGCCCCCGCGGTCCAGCAGCCCGGCCATGAGCTGGACCCGCCGCTCGGCGCGCCGCCGCGCGCCGGGCTCGAGCGTCCGATCCCGTGCAACCCGGACCTCGATTCGCAGCTCGCCGACGCGTCGGTTCCGCGCGCACTCCCGCCCGTCGAGCCAGGTCCTCATCCGCTGATTCATCCCGTCACCTCCGTTCGGCCTGCGACCCTGAACGGAATAGCAGGGGGCTCTGACAGCCAGGGGGCGGGCGGGCCCGAGCCGCGCTAAGTCCCGCTACCGATGACGCGACGGCCACGCACCCTGTCGCCCGCCCGCGCCGCGGCGCTCCGCCCCCTGCTCGACGCCCTCGACGCCGCGCTCGACCGGCGGGCCCGGCTGGCCGCGGATCCGGTGGAGCTGCCGAGGCGCTACGCGGATCCCGCCGACGCGGAGGTCGCCGCGCTGTTCGCGGCGAGCCTCGCCTACGGCCGGGCCGACGTGTTCAAGCCGGTCGTGGAGCGGGTGCTCGCGGCGATGGGCCCCTCGCCGGCGGCGTTCGTCCGCGAGTTCGCGCGGTCGCCCGACCCGTCCTTCTTCGCGGGCGCGGTCTACCGGTTCAACCGTCCGCCCGACCTCGCCGCCCTCGCGGCGGCGGTGGGCGACCTGCGCGCGCGCCACGGCTCGCTCGGCGCGCGCTTCGCGGCGCTCCTCCGCGCGTCCCGCGGCGGCGACGGCGCGCTCCGCGACGCGCTCGCGCGCTTCGCCGGG
>NZ_JALCZC010000075.1:0-20652 GCF_022690805.1 Anaeromyxobacter sp. SG66 | reverse complement strand
AGCGCGAGCGCGTAGCCGCCGAGGAACGCCTCGCCGCTCGCGCCGGGTCCGGCGCGCAGCGCGAACAGCGCGCCCGCGAGCCCCACCCCCGCCGCCATCCCGGCGCTCCGCGCGGTCGCGAGCAGGCCGCCGCCCGAGCCGAGCCGCTCGCGCGGCAGCGCGCCCATGACGAGCGCGTTGTTCGGCGCCTGGAAGAGCCCCATCCCGGCGCCGCACAGGGCGAGGCGCGCCGCGAACCCGGCGGCGCCGCCCTGCGCGCTCGCGAACGACAGCGCCGTGAGGCCCGCCGCGAGGAGCAGCATCCCGACCGCGGGGAGCCACCGCCCCCCGAGGCGATCGGCGATCCAGCCGGAGAGCGGCGACGCCACCGACAGCGCCAGCGGGACCGCGGCGAGGACGAGCCCGAGCGACCCGGGGGCGAGCCCGAGCACGCGCGCGAGGAAGAAGGGCGTGAGGAACGTCTGCGAGAACATCGCGGCGTAGGAGAGCAGCCCCGCGACGAGGCCCCAGGTGAAGAGCGGGATCCTGAACAGCCGCGTGTCGAGCAGCGGCCCGCCCGCGTTCCCGCCGCTGCGCGCGAGGACCCGCAGCGCCCAGGCCGCGCCGGCGATCCCGATGGGCACGTTCACGTAGAAGATCCAGCGCCAGGAGAGGTGCGTGAGGATGAGGCCCCCGAGCGGCGGCCCCGCGGTGAGGCCGAGGGCGACGACGGTGCCGGCCGCCCCGAGCGCGCGCCCGCGCATGCCGGCCGGGAACGCCGCGGTGATGATCGCCGGTCCGATCGCCATCATCGCGCTCGCGCCCAGCGCCTGGCCCCCGCGCGACAGGACGAGCACGCCGAGCCCGCCGGCGAGCCCGCAGAGCGCCGACCCCGCCGTGAACACGAGGAGCCCGGCGGTGTAGACGGCGCGGTGCCCGAACCGGTCGCCGAGCCGGCCGAGGGGGACGAGCGTCGCGGTGATCGCGAGGAGATACGCGTTCACGACCCACTGCAGCGGTCCGACCGCCGCGCCGAGCTCGCGGCCGAGGGTCGGCAGCGCGACGTTCACGATGTTGCCGTCGAGCGTCGCCATGACCGTCCCAACCGCGACGACGGAGAAGGCGAGCCAGCCCTGGGGCGGCGTGGCGCTGGATGGGGGGAGGGGGCGGCGCAAGGGGGGGCGGGGCCGGTTCGGGGGGCGGGGCCTCTCGCGCTCACTGCGGCGCAGGCGGGAAGAGCGTGGGGTGCTGCGCGAGCACGGTCCGGCGCAGGCGCGGGAGCGCGAGGTGGAACACGGCGCTCGCGCAGATCACCACCGCCGCTCCGGCGCCGATGGTGCGCGGGGCGCCGAAGCGGCTCGCGGCGAAGCCGGCGGCGAGGGAGCCGAACGGCGTCACGCCCACGAACAGGGTCGAGAAGAGCCCCATCACCCGCCCCCGCATGTCGACCGGCGCGAGCCCCTGCAAGAGCGTCATCGTGCCGGCCATCTGGGTGATGAACCCGAACCCGGCCACGACGAGCGAGGCGCCGGCGACGACCGGGTGGCGGGAGAAGGAGAGCGCGAGGAGGCCCGCGCCGAGGAGGGTCGTGCCGAGCGCCACGCGGCGGCCCAGGCCGGCGAGCCCATTTCGCAGGAGGAGGCCGATCGCGCCGACGAGCGCGCCGGCGCCGGCGCTGCCGAGCAGGAGCCCGTACAGCCCCGCCCCGCCGTGGAGCACCTCCGCCGAGACCACCGGCAGGAGCGCCTGGTAGGGCATGGCGAAGAAGCTCGAGACGGCGAGGAGCGCGAGCAGCGCCCGCACGTGGCCGGTCCGCCCTGCGTAGGCGAGCCCCTCGAGCAGGTGGGCACGACGGCCCCCCTCCACCCTCGGCTGCGGCGGCGGATGCATCTTCACGAGCGCGTAGTAGGTGCCGGCGAAGGAGAGCGCGTTGAGCGCGAAGCAAAAGCCCTCCCCCACCGCGGCGACGAGGGCGCCCGCGAGCGCCGGCCCCACGATGCGCGCCGAGTTCACGATGGAGGAGTTGAGCGCGATGGCGTTCGGCGCGTCGCTGCCGGCGATGTCGGCGAGGAGCGCCTGGCGGGCCGGGATCTCGAAGGCGTAGGTGAGCCCCAGCATCCCGGCGAGCACCACCACGTGCCAGGGCCGGACGACGCCCGCGAGGGTGAGCGCGGCGAGCAGCACCGCCTGGAAGATCGCGTTCGTCTGGGTGAGGAGGACGATGCGCCGGCGGGGGTGGCGATCGGCGATCGAGCCCGCCCAGATGCCGAACAGGAAGACGGGCACCTGGCCGAGGAAGTTCACGACGCCGAGGAGCTCGGAGGAGCGCGTGAGCCGCCACACGAGCCACGACTGCGCGACGCCCTGCATCCAGGTGCCGGCGAGCGAGACGCTCTGCCCGGCGAAGAAGAGCCGCAGGTCGCGCTTGCGAAGGGAGCGGAGGGCGTCGGGCCAGCGCATCGTCGGGAGCGGGGCGGCGTCGCGGCGTGCTCGGCGAGGCGGCGAGCCGCGTCCGCGCCGACCGGGCCGGGCTCGCTAGAGCTGGATCTGCGCGCCCATCTCGACCACGCGGTTCGGCGGCAGGCCGAAGAACGCGCTCGCGGTCTGGGCGTTCCGCGCCATGATGATGAAGAGCCGCTTGCGCCAGCGCGACATCTTGGAGGGTCCCGTCGGCAGGAGCGTCTCGCGGCCGAGGTAGTAGGTCGTCTCCATCGGCTTCAGCTCGATCTTCGGCCCGTCGAGCTTGCGGCGGGGCAGCGACGCGAACATCGCCGGCACGTCCGGGGTCTCCATGAAGCCGTAGCGGGCGACCACCTGGAAGAAGCCGGAGCCGAGCTCCTTCACGCTGACGCGCTCGGCGTCGGGGATGGAGGGGATCTCCTCGGTCATGAGGGAGGCGAGCACCACGCGCTCGTGCAGCACCTTGTTGTGCTTCAGGTGGTGCAGGAGCACGGGTGGGACGGTGCCGGTGTTCCCGGTCATGAACACGGCCGTCCCGGGCACGCGCTGGGGCTTGCGGCGCGCGATGTCCTCGAGGAACACGTCGAGCGGCAGGCCCGCGCCGCGCATCATCTCCGCGAGCGCCTCGCGGCCGCGCTTCCAGGTGGACAGCAGCGTGAACACGAACGCGGCGGCGGCGAGCGGGAACCACCCGCCCTCCTCGACCTTGATGATGTTCGCCCCGAGGAAGGACACGTCCACGAACAGGAAGAGGAGCGTGACGGGCCAGGCGCGCCAGCGCGGCCAGCGCCACAGATCGCGCGCGACCCTGTGGAAGAGCAGCGTCGTGATCGCCATCGTGCCCGTCACCGCGATGCCGTACGCGGCCGCCAGGTTCGAGGAGGTCTTGAACCCGAGCACGAGGGCGATGGTCGCCATGCCGAGGAGCGCGTTCACCTCCGGCACGTAGATCTGGCCGATCTCGGTCGAGGAGGTGTGCCGGATGGTCACGCGCGGCGAGTAGCCGAGCTGGACCGCCTGGCGCGTCAGCGAGAACGCGCCGGAGATGAGGGCCTGCGACGCGACGATCGCGGCCGCGGTGGCGATCGCGATCATCGGGTAGAGTGCCCACTCGGGCACGAGCAGGAAGAACGGGTTCCGCGCCGCCTCCGGATCGTGGAGGAGGATCGCCCCCTGCCCCATGTAGTTGAGGAGCAGGGCGGGCATCGCCACGAGGAGCCACGCGAAGCGGATCGGGCGCTTCCCGAAGTGGCCCATGTCCGCGTAGAGCGCCTCGCCGCCCGTGATGACGAGGACCACGCCGCCGAGGACGAGGAACCCCTGCCAGCCGTTCCGGACGAAGAAGCCGATCGCGTGCGTCGGCAGCACCGCCTGCAGGATCGAGGCGTCGAAGAGGATCCCGCGCACGCCCAGGATGGCGATGCAGGCGAACCACACGAGCATCACCGGGCCGAACACCGCGCCGACCACCGCCGTGCCGCGCCGCTGGATGAAGAACAGGAGCGCGAGGATGCCGACGGTGACGGGCACGACCCAGTGCGCGAGCGCCGGCGCGGCGACCGTGAGGCCCTCGACGGCGCCGAGGACGGAGATGGCCGGCGTGATGACGCCGTCGCCGTAGAGGAGCGCCGCGCCGAAGAGCCCGAGGATGAGGAGGAGCTGTCTGCCCCGGCGGCGGGCCTCGTGGCGGCCGACCAGGGCGAGCAGGGCGAGGATGCCGCCCTCCCCTCGGTTGTCGGCCCGCATCACGAAGGACAGGTACTTGAACGTGACGACGAACGTCATCGCCCAGAACACGAGCGAGAGGACGCCGAGCACGTTCGCCGCGCTCGGGGCGACGCCGTGGTGCCCGGTGAAGCACTCCTTCAGCGAGTAGAGCGGGCTCGTGCCGATGTCGCCGTAGACGACGCCGAGGGCGCCGAGCGCGAGCTTCGCGAGCGCGGCGCCTCTCGCGGGCGCGCGATGCCCGTGCGCTGGCGCCAGCGTGGCGACGACGGCCGCCTCGGCGGCGGCCGGGGTGGCGCTGCGGGAGGTTTCAGGACCGGCGCGCGGTGAGCGGGTTTCTGACATCGAGGGCCCAGCGAGGGCGGCGGGAGGTAAACATGTCGGGCCCCGGCCGTCGAGAGGCTAACCCGCGATCGGGCCAGATCTCCGGGATCTCTGCTGATTCAAGCTGTGGACGCCACCCGGCCGATGACGGCACCCGGACCCTGGGTACGCTTCGCCGCGCCAGTGAAGGGGGCGGCTCCCCCGCCGGCGTGGACCCCGCCGTGGCCGGAGGGCGAGGTGTGGAAGGGTACGCCGACCGGCTGCGCCCCCGGCCGGTTGCGAGTATGTTCCGCCCCCCGTGACGCCCGCCGTAAGCCCGCTCCGCGCGGAGGTCTCCGCGCTCGTTCGACTCGCCGTCCCGCTCGCGATCGCCCAGGGCGGACAGGCGCTCATGGGCGTCGTGGACACCGCGGTCGTGGGGCGGGCGGGCCCCCTGCCCCTCGCCGGTGTCGGCCTGGGCAACGTGCTGTTCATGGCGCTGTCCGTGCTGGGGATGGGGGTCATGCAGGGCCTCGATCCCCTCATCGCGCAGGCGCTCGGCGCGGGGGACCCCGCCCGCGCGCGCCGCCTCCTCTGGCAGGGGACCTGGCTCGCCCTCGCCCTCTCCGCGGCCCTCGCCGTCCCGTTCCTGCTCGCGCCTGCGGCGCTCGAGCCGCTCGGGATCGACGCGGACGTCGCGCGAGAGGGGGGGCGCTACCTCGTGTGGCGGCTGCCGGGGCTGCCGTTCTTCCTGCTCTACTTCTCGGGCCGCGCCTACCTCCAGGCGCACGGCGTGGTCCGGCCGATGGTCGTCGCGACGGTGCTCGCGAACCTCCTCAACGTCCCCGCCGACGTGCTCCTCGTGTTCGGCGGCGCAGGGCTCCCCGCCGTGGCCGGCCCGCTCCGCGCCATCCCGCCGCTCGGCGCCGCGGGGGCGGCGATCGCGACGAGCCTCTGCGCGGTCGCCCAGGCCGCCCTGCTCGCGCTCGCCGTTCGCGGCGTGCCGCGGCCGCCGGGACGCGTCGCCCGCGCGCCGGACGGCCCCGCGCTCCGGGCGGCCCTCGCGGTCGGGCTCCCCGTCGGCCTGCACATGGGCGCGGAGGTCGGCATCTTCGCGCTCGTCGGCTTCCTCGCCGGCCGGTTCGGCGCGCTCCCGCTCGCGGCGCACCAGCTCGCCATCTCCATCGCGAGCCTCACGTTCACCGTCGCGATCGGCTTCGGCAACGCCGGCTCCGTGCGCGTGGGCTGGGCGGTGGGCCGTCGCGATCGCGCGGGCGCGCGCCGGGCGGGCCTCGCCGCGTTCGGCTCGGGGGCCGCGTTCATGTCGCTCTCCGGGCTCGTCTTCTTCCTCTTCCCCGGGCCCATCGCCCGGGCGATGACCGACGACCCCGCGCTCGTCGCGGCCGCGGTGCCGCTGTTGCGCATCGCCGCGCTGTTCCAGCTCTCCGACGGCATCCAGGGCGTCGGCGCCGGCGTGCTGCGCGGCGCGGGCGAGACCCGCTTCGCGTTCGCCGCGAACCTGGTCGGCCACTGGGCGCTCGGCTTCCCCGCGACCGTGCTGCTCGGGTTCACCCTCGGGCTGGGCGTCACCGGGCTGTGGTGGGGCTTCGTCCTGGGGCTCACCGCCGTGGCCGTGGGCCTCTACGCGCGCTTCCTCCGCGTCTCCGCGCGCGAGATCGTGCCCCTCGCCGACCGGGCGGCCGTCGAGGCGGGCTGACCCGCGCGGAACCCGGCGCCGGCGCGCGCGGAGGCTAAGCTCCCCCGGGATGCGCCTCTCGCTGCCGCAGCCGTACGAGGACCTCGGCCACACGGCCGACGTGGGGGTGCGCACCCGCGGCGCCACCGCGGAGGAGGCGCTCGCGCGGCTCGTCCTCGCGTTCGCCGCGCTCGCGTCGGGCGGCGCCGCCGTCGCGGCCGAGCGGGAGGAGCGCGTCGCGGTGGAGGGTGGGCCGGGCCTCGCGGGCAGCGCCGTGGCGCTGCTGCGCGAGCTCCTGTACCGGCTGGCGACCGAGGCGCTCGTCCCGGCGGCCTGCGAGGTGCTGCGGGTGGACGAGGCGGGGACGGAGGCGGTCGTCGCCTTCGGCCGGCGCGATCCGGTGCTGCACGCGGAGGGCGCGGATCTGAAGGCGGTCACCTGGCACGCGGCGCGGCTCGAGCGCGAGGGTGCGGGGTGGGTGGCGCAGGCGGTCTTCGATATATGACGGGGGCTGCGCCCCCGCCCCGCCGACGGCTGGCCGCCGTCGTCGGGGCCCCACCCCTGCTCGGCGGGGCCCGTGAACGGTCGCGCCCGCTTCGCGGGTTCGCGACCGTTCCCCGCCGGGAGGGACTGCGTCCCTCCCCGTCGCTTCGCGACGGGGCCCCTCCCTGGGGACCATCGCGAACCTCGAACTCTCGTCTGGCGAGGAACGAATGAAGCTCCGGCGCATCGAGGGCGACCTATGGGAGATCCCGCGCGAAGGGCGCATGCGCGTGCCGGGCCGGGTCTACAGCGTCGGGCCGCCGGCGCCGGACGACCCCGCGCTCCAGCAGGTCGCGAACGTCGCGCACCTGCCCGGCATCCTCCGCTTCTCGCTGGCGATGCCCGACATCCACTGGGGATACGGGTTCCCCATCGGCGGCGTGGCGGCGATGGACGCCGAGCACGGCGCCGTGTCGCCGGGCGGCGTGGGCTACGACATCAACTGCGGCGTGCGGGTCCTCACCACCGCCCTCGAGGCGGAGGACGTCCGCGCGCGGCTGCACGCGGTCACCGCCCAGCTCTACCGCGACATCCCCACCGGCGTGGGGGCGAAGAGCGCCATCCCGCGGCTCTCGGACGACGCGCTCGACGAGGTCCTCGCGGGCGGCGCTCGCTGGGCGGTCCGGCGCGGGTTCGCCGCGGCGAGCGACGACGCCGAGCGCTGCGAGGAGGGCGGCCGGCTCTCCGGCGCCGATCCGTCGGCCGTCAGCGCGCGAGCGCGGACGCGCGGCGCGGATCAGCTCGGCACGCTCGGGAGCGGGAACCACTTCCTGGAGGTGGACCGGATCGCCGAGGTGTACGACCCGGTGGTCGCCGAGGCGTTCGGGCTCGTCCCGGACCGGGTGGCGATCCAGATCCACACCGGCTCGCGTGGCCTCGGCTACCAGGTCTGCGACGAGTTCGTCGCCGAGATCGCCGCGCGGCGCGGCGAGTTCGGGGAGGACTACGCGACCCTCCCCGATCCGCAGCTCGCCGCCGCGCCGATCGCGAGCGCGCTCGGCCAGCGCTACCTCGGCGCGATGCAGGCCGCCGCGAACTTCGCCTGGGCGAACCGCCAGGTGATGACCGGCCTCGCCGTGCGCGCGCTCCTCCACGCCCTCGCGATCTCGGAGCGCGAGCTCGGCGCCCGCGTCCTCTACGACGTCTGCCACAACGTCGCGAAGCTCGAGGAGCACGCGGTCGACGGGGTCGTCCGGCGGGTCCTCGTGCACCGCAAGGGGGCGACGCGCTGCTTCGGGCCCGGCGATCCCCGCGTGCCGGCGCCCTACCGCGCCGCCGGCCAGCCGGTGCTCATCCCGGGCGACATGGGCCGCTACTCCTACGTCCTCGCGGGGACCGCGCGGGCGATGGCCGACACCTTCGGCAGCTCGTGCCACGGCGCAGGCCGGCTCATGTCGCGCGGGGAGGCGCTCCGGCGCGGGCGCGGGCGCTCCATCGCGCGCGAGCTCGCCGCGCGGGGCATCGAGGTCATCGCGCGCGGGAAGAAGACCCTCGCCGAGGAGATGAGCGAGGCCTACAAGGACGTGGCGCAGGTCGTGGCGGTCATGGACGGCGCGGGGATCTCGCGCCTCGTCGCCCGGCTCGAGCCGATGGGTGTGATCAAGGGCTGAGCGCCCGCTCGGGGCGACCGGGGGCGCCGCGAGACGTCGGGCGGGGCCGCGTGGGCCTTCCGCGGGTCCCTTCCCGCGCCCGTTCGGCGCCGTAGCTTGTTCTCATGGACGTGGACGTCCCACGCGCGCGGCTCGTGGTCCTGCCCGGTGGGCGGCGAGGCGGCGATGCGCCCGCGGAGGGCCGCCTCCCCCGGGAGGCGCTGCGCGTCATCCCGGGCGGGCCCGCGGGCGATCTGCAGGCCGCCATCGAGGAGACCGTGCAGGCGGCCCGGCGCATGCGCGCGGAGATCGAGGCCCGGATCGCCAAGTCCCTCGAAGACCTCTTCTGAGGGTCCCTGGCGGGTCACCATGAGCGGGCGCCCGCCCCCCGTTAAGCACCGTCCATGATGGACAGGCTGCCCGGAGCGGACCCGTTCCCGGAGGCGCTCGCGCGACGGCTCACCGACGCGGTGCGCGCGAAGGGCGACGGCTACGTCCCCCGCACCCATCACCTCGACGCGCAGGGGCGGCCTCGGTTCACGAACCGTCTCATCCTCGAGAAGAGCCCCTACCTCCTCCAGCACGCTCATAACCCGGTGAGCTGGCGGCCGTGGGGCGAGGAGGCCTTCGAGGAGGCCCGTCGCACCGGCCGCCCGGTGTTCCTCTCCGTCGGCTACTCGACCTGCCACTGGTGCCACGTGATGGAGGGCGAGTCGTTCGAGGACGAGGAGATCGCGCGCGTCCTCAACGAGCGCTACGTGCCCATCAAGGTGGACCGCGAGGAGCGGCCCGACGTGGACGGGCTCTACATGACCGCGGTGCAGCTCCTGACGGGCAGCGGCGGCTGGCCCATGAGCGTGTGGCTCACGCCGGACCGGGAGCCGTTCTTCGGCGGGACCTACTTCCCGGCCCGCGACGGCGATCGCGGCGCCGGCCGCGGGTTCCTCTCGATCCTGGGCGAGGTCGCCGACCTGTACGCGCGCGACGCCGGGCGCGTGGAGGCGGCGACGCGCTCGCTCGTGGAGGCGGTCCGCGGGGCGCTCGCGCCGCAGGGGCCGCCCGCCTCCGACACGCCGGGGCCGGAGGTGCTCGAGGCGGCGTTCCGCGGATTCCGCGACGCGTTCGACCCGGTGAACGGCGGGCTGCGCCGCGCGCCGAAGTTCCCCTCCAGCCTGCCGGTGCGCTTCCTCCTCCGCTACCACCGCCGGGCGCGCGATCCGGAGGCGCTCCGGATGGCGACCCTCACGCTGGAGAAGATGGCGGCGGGCGGGCTGCACGACCAGGTGGGCGGCGGGTTCCACCGCTACTCCACCGACACCGCCTGGCTCGTCCCCCACTTCGAGAAGATGCTGTACGACAACGCGCTCCTCGCGGTCGCCTACGCCGAGGCGTTCCAGGTCACCGGGCGGCGGGACCTCGCGCGCGTGGTCCGCCAGACCCTCGACTACCTCGGGCGCGAGATGACCTCTCCGGAGGGGGCGCTCTACTCCGCCACCGACGCCGACTCCGAGGGCGAGGAGGGGAGGTTCTTCGTCTGGAGCGCGGCGGAGCTCCGCGAGCGCCTGGGCGAGGGGGCCGAGCGCTTCATGCGCTTCCACGGCGCGAGCGAGCGGGGGAACTTCGAGGGCCGGAACATCCTCCACGTCCCCGCGCCGGACGAGGACGCGTGGGAGGCGCTCGCGCCGCAGCGCGCGATCCTGTACGCGGCGCGCGAGGAACGCCCGCGACCGCTGCGCGACGAGAAGATCCTCGCCGGCTGGAACGGCCTCGCGATCTCGGCGCTCGCCTTCGGGGGTCGTGCCCTCGGCGAGGAGCGCCACGTCGTGGCGGCGGCCCGCGCCGCCGAGTTCGTGCTCGGGCGGATGGTCGTGGAGGGCCGGCTGCGCCGCGCCTGGCTCGACGGCGCGGCGGGCGTCCCGGCCTTCCTCGACGACCACGCCTTCGTCGCGCAGGGGCTGCTCGATCTCTACGAGGCGACGTTCGACCCGCGCTGGCTCGAGGCGGCGGTCGAGCTGTCCGAGCGGCTCGAGGCGCTGTTCGGCGACCCGCAGGGCGGCGGGTGGTTCGGCACCGCGGCCGACCACGAGCGGCTCCTCGCCCGCGAGAAGCCCACCCACGACGGCGCGGAGCCGTCCGGCGCCTCGGTCGCGCTCGTGAACGCGCTCCGGCTCTCGGCGTTCACCACCGACGACCGCTGGCGCCTCCGCGCCGAGGGCGCGCTCCGCCACTACGCGCTGGCGATCGGGGAGCACCCCGCCTCCTTCACCGAGCTGCTCCTCGCCGTCGACTTCGCCCTGGACGCCGCGCGCGAGGTGGTGCTCGTCTGGCCGGAGGGCGAGAGCGCGCCGGAGCCGTTCGTGTCCGTGCTCAGGCGGAGCTTCCTCCCGAACCGCGCCATCGCCGGGGCCCCCGAGGGCGCGGTGCTCGAGCGGCTCGGGCGCGTGGCGCCGGTGGCGGCGGAGAAGGTCGCCCTGAACGGCCGGCCGACCGCCTACGTCTGCGAGCGCGGCCAGTGCCGGCTGCCGGCGATCGCGCCCGAGAAGCTGGCCTCGCAGATCGCGCCGGTCCGCCCTTACCGGTGAGGCCGCAGGCCCGTCCTCGCCGCCGCTGGCGCGCGGCGGGCGCCCGGCCTTACCATGCGCGCCTCATGATCACCCCCCCGCACGAGCGGCGCCACTTCGCGAGCGACAACTACGCCGGCATCTGCCCGGAGGCCTGGGCGGCCATGGCGGAGGCGAACGCCGGCCACGCGCCGGGGTACGGCGACGACCGCTACACCGCGCGAGCGGCCGACCTCCTCCGCGAGACGTTCGAGACCGACTGCGAGGTGTTCTTCGTCTTCAACGGCACCTCCGCCAACTCGCTCGCCCTCGCGTCCCTCTGCCAGTCCTACCACTCGATCCTCTGCCACGAGGCCGCCCACGTCGAGACCGACGAGTGCGGCGCGCCCGAGTTCTTCTCGAACGGCACGAAGGTGCTCACCCTCCCCGGCGCGGACGGCCGGATCGACCCCGCCGGCATCGACCACATGGTCGAGAAGCGCAGCGACATCCACTACCCGAAGCCGCGCGTGGTCTCCGTCACGCAGGCGACCGAGCTCGGCACGGTCTACCGGCCGGAGGAGCTCGCGGCGATCGGCGCGCGCGCGAAGGCGCGCGGGCTGCGCTTCCACATGGACGGGGCCCGCTTCGCGAACGCGGTCGCCTCGCTCGGCGTCGCGCCGAGGGAGCTCACCTGGAAGGCGGGCGTCGACGTCCTCTGCTTCGGGGGGACGAAGAACGGCATGGCGGTCGGCGAGGCGGTGGTGTTCTTCGATCGCGCCCTCGCTGCGGAGTTCGACTATCGCTGCAAGCAGGCCGGCCAGCTCGCCTCGAAGATGCGGTTCCTCGCGGCCCCGTGGGTGGGCATGCTCCGCGACGGCGCCTGGCTCCGCCACGCGCGGCGCGCGAACGAGCAGGCCGCCCGCCTCGAGGCCGGGCTCCGCGCCATCCCGTCGGTCCGGATCCTCCACCCGCGCGAGGCGAACTCCGTGTTCGCCGCCCTGCCGCCCGGGGCCGCGGACGCGCTCCGCGGGCGCGGCTGGCGCTTCTACGACTTCATCGGCGGCGGCTCCCGCTTCATGTGCGCGTGGGACGTGACCGACGACGACGTCCGCGCGCTCGTCGGCGACGTCGCGGCGGTGGCGGCGCAGCGGTAGCCGGCGCCTAGCCCTCGCCCCGCGGGCCCGGCGCGGGCCGCCGGTCCAGGACCGAGAACGGCCGCTCGCCCTTGAACACGCGGAACAGCAGGTACAGGGCCGGGAAGAGGAAGATCGCGCCCGCGGCGAGCGCCCACAGCACGGCCACCTGCGTCGCGCGCGGCGCGCTCGCCGTCGCCAGCGTGAGGCCCGGGACGACGAGGTACGGGTACTGCGAGGCGCCCCAGCCGAGCACGATGAGCGTGACCTGCGCCGCCGCCGCCGCGCGCGCGAGGCGGTAGCGGCGGCGGAACAGCGCGGCGAACGCCGTCACCGCCGCGACCGCGGTGGCAACGTGGAGCGGCAGCGAGAAGCCGCGCCGGAGGAGCCCGGCGAACACGAGGGGCGCGTCGTACCAGGACAGGACGCCCGCCAGCGCGGCGGCGAGGAACACGGCGGCGCCCGCCCCGATGGCGCGGCGCCGGAAGTCCTCCCGCAGCGCGTCCCGCGCCTCGACGGCGAGGTAGGTCGCGGCGAGGAACGCGAAGAGGGCCGCCGCGAAGAAGCCCACCGCGAGCGGGAACGGCGCGAGCCAGGCGAGCGGATCGACCCCCTCCGGCGGCCCCGCGAGCCGGCCGGAGGCGATGGCGCCGACGATCACCCCGAGCACGACCGGCGCGAGCACGGAGGAGGCGGAGAAGACGAGCCCCCAGCGCACCTGGACGCGGTCCTCCGGCGTGTCGTAGGTGCGGAAGGTGAAGGCCGCCCCGCGGAGCACGATCCCGAACAGGAGCAGCACGAGCGGCACGAAGAGCGTGATCGAGATCGCCGCGAACGCCTTCGGGAAGGCGGTGAAGAGGAGGACGATGACGAGGATGAGCCAGACGTGGTTCGCCTCCCAGATCGGGCTGATCGCGTGCTCGACGAGCTCGCGCTGCGCCCGCTTGCGCGGGCCCGTCGCCAGGAGATCCCAGATGCCGCCGCCGAAGTCCGCGCCGCCGAGGAGCGCGTAGAGCACGAGCGCGGCGAGGATCGCGCCGCCGAGGAGATCCGCGGCTGTCACAGGGCGCCCTCCGCCGGCGCGGGCGCCCCGACCTCGGACGCGGGCGGGCTCTTCGCGATCTGGCGGCGGAGGAGGACGATCACCATCGCCGCGAGGAACAGGTAGAGGATCGTGAACGCCACGAACGGGACGGCGATGTTGCCGACCGGCGTCACCGCGTCCGCCGTCCGCATGACGTCGCGGATCGTGAACGGCTGCCGGCCCCACTCGGTGACGAGCCAGCCCGCCTCGAGGGCGAGGAAGCCGAAGGGCGAGGTGACGAGCACCGCCCGGAGGAGGAGGCGCGGCAGGGGCTTCCCGCGGAGCCGGTGATACAGGTACGCGAGCGCGACGAGCGCGAGCGCGCTGCCGAGGCCGACCATGGCCTGGAAGGCGAGGTGGACGTTCCGCACGTTCGGCCAGTTCTCGCGCGGGAACGCCTCGAGGCCGCGCACCTCCGCCCGCGGGTCGTGGAAGGCGAGGAGCGAGAGGCCGTAGGGGATCTCGAGGGCGAGGCGCGTCTCCCGCGCCTCGACGTCGGGGAACCCGCCGACCCGGAGCGGCGCGCCGCGCTCGGTCCGGAACTGCCCCTCCAGCGCGGCGAGCTTCACGGGCTGGGTCGCCGCCACCTGGCGCGCGGAGAAGTCGCCCGAGATGGGCTGGAGGAGGGCCGCGACCGCCCCGACGCCGAGGGCCACGCGGAGCGCGCCGCGGTGGAACGCGTTCGCCGGATCGCGCAGCAGGAAGAGCGCGTGGATGCCGGCCACCGCGAACCCGGTCGCGACGTAGCTCGAGAGCAGCACGTGCACCACCTCGTGCGCCCAGCCCGGCGGGAACATGGCCACGAGCGGCTGCACGTCCGAGGCGGCGCCGTGGAGCACCGCGAAGCCCGCCGGCACGTTCATCCACGCGTTCGCGAGCGTGACGAAGAACGCCGAGGCGGCGCCGCTCGCCGCGACCACGACGCCGCTCGCGAGGTGCAGCCGCGGCCCCACCCGGCCCCAGCCGTACAGGTAGATGCCGAGGAAGATCGCCTCCGCGAAGAACGCGAAGCCCTCGAGCGAGAAGGGCATCCCGATGATGGGCCCGGCGAACTCCATGAAGCGCGGCCAGAGGAGCCCGAGCTCGAACGAGATCACCGTCCCGGAGACCGCCCCGACGGCGAAGAGGATGGCGGTCCCCTTGGCCCAGCGCTTCGCGAGCTCGAGGTAGGCCGGCGCGCCGGTGCGCCGGAAGCGCCACTCGGCGAGCACCATGAAGAGCGGCATCGCGACGCCGACCGCCGCGAAGACGATGTGGAAGGCGAGCGAGGTCCCGAAAAGCCAGCGGGCAGCGAGGAGGTCGTTCACGGGCCCCTGATGTAGCGCTGCGGCGCTCCCGCGCGAGTCCCGCTCGGGCGTGGGCACTTCGCCGCAGGGTGACACCGAACCCCGCGGGCGACTCCGCTACGCCTTCGACTCCTCCCGCTCCTCGCCCAGGATCCGGTAGAGCGTCTTGCGGTCGATGCCCAGCACCTCGGCGGCGCGCGTCTTGTTCCCCCCCTGCTCGGCGAGCACCTGCGCGGCGTAGCGGCGCTCGAGCTCCGCGAGGGTGGGGCGCTCCCCGGCGGCGACGGCCGGGATGGGCGTCGCGCCCGGCCCGCGGATCGACTCGGGGAGCGCGTCCGGCTCGATGACGCCGGTGGGGTTCAAGGCGAGGGCGCGCGCCACGACGTTCTCGAGCTCGCGGACGTTCCCCGGCCAGCGCCAGCCGACGAGCATCTCGCGCGCGGCGGGCGTGACCACCGCCTGCGGGTGCCCGTGCTTCGCGGCGAAGTGCTCGACGAGCAGCGGGATGTCCTCCCGCCGATCGCGGAGCGGCGGGATGCGGAGCGTCACCACGTTGAGGCGGTAGTAGAGGTCCTCGCGGAAGCGCCCGGCCTGCACCGCCGCCGCGAGGTCCTTGTTCGTCGCCGCGACGACGCGCACGTCCACCTGCACCGGCTCGTTCGCGCCCACCCGGCGGATCTCGCCCTCCTGGAGGGCGCGCAGGAGGCGCGCCTGCAGCGCGGGGCCGACGTCGCCGATCTCGTCCAGGAACAGCGTTCCGCCGTGGGCCTCCTCGAAGAGCCCGCGCCGGCTGGCCTGCGCGCCGGTGAACGCGCCGCGGGCGTGGCCGAAGAGCTCGGACTCGAGCACCCCCTCCGCGATCGCCCCGCAGTCCACCGGCACGAACGGCCCCGAGGCGCGCGGCGAGGCGGCGTGGATCGCGCGGGCGACGAGCTCCTTGCCGGTCCCGCTCTCGCCGAGGATGAGCACGGTGGCCGGGCTCGGCGCGACGCGCGCCGCGGTCTTGTAGACCTCCAGCATCGCCTCGCTCCGGCCCACGACGTCCTCGAGCCGGTAGCGCTCGCGGACCTGCCCGCGCAGCGCCCGGTTCTCGAGGACGAGCGCGCGCTGGCGGAGCGCCCGCTCGACCACCACGGCGATCGCGTCGACGTCGTAGGGCTTCGAGATGTAGTCGAACGCGCCGCGGCGGATCGCCTCCACGGCCCCCTCGACGTTGCCGAACGCGGTCACGAGCACGACCGGGGTGTCGGGGGCGGCCTCGCGCATGCGATCCGTGAGCTGCAGCCCGTCCACGTCCGCCATGCGGATGTCGGAGACGACGAGGTCCACCGGCCCGCGCTCGAGCGCCGCGAGCGCGTCCTTGCCGTCCGGCAGCGCCAGCACGTCGTGCCCGCGCGCGACGAGGATCCGCGCGAGCAGCTCGCGGCTCGCGCGATCGTCATCGACGACCAGGATCCTGAAGCGCGCCATCGCCCCCCTCCTCCTCCGCCCCGTCCGCCGCCGGGGTCGGGATCCACAGCGTGAACGTCGCGCCCGCGCCGGGCGTGCTCTCCACCTCGATGCGCCCGCGCAGGGCCGCCGCGATCTCGCGCGAGATGGCGAGCCCGAGGCCGGTGCCCTTGCCGGAGGGCTTCGTCGTGTAGAACGGCTCGAAGATCCGCTTGCGCTCCTCGGGGCGCAGCCCGGCCCCCGTGTCGCTCACCGAGAGCCCGAGGAGCCCGCCGCGCCGGGCGGCGCGCACCGCCAGCCGGCCGCCCCCCGGCATCGCCTCGACCGCGTTCGAGACGAGGTTCCCGAGCACGTGGCCGACCAGCGCGGGATCGAGGCGCACCTGGGCGAGATCGGGCGGCACCTCGCGCACGAGCTCGAGGCGCGCCCGGTCGGCCTCCGGTACGTTGAGGGTGAGCGCCTCGTGCACGAGCGCGGCGAGGTCCACCGGCGCCGCCTCGGGCCGCAGGCCGCGGGCCGAGTCGAGGAAGCGCCGGATGATGGCGGTCATCCGCCGCACCTCGCCCTCCACGACCTCGAGCCCGGCGCTGAGCTCGGGCGGGCACGCCGGATCGCGCGCGAGGAGCTGCACGTGGCCGCTGATCGTGTTGAGGGGGTTCCCGAGCTCGTGGGCGATGGTGCCGGAGAGCTGGCCGAGCGCCGCCAGCCGCTCCTTGGAGACGAGGTCCCGGCGCGCCTCGAACAGGAGCCGGTTCAGCTCGGCGAGCTCGCGGTTCTTGCGGGCGAGGTCGGCCGTCGCGTCGGCGACCATGGCGGCGAGGTCGTCGTTGAAGCGGCGCACCCGCTGCAGCATGGCGCGCAGGCCGCGGGCGAGCACGCCGATCTCGTCGGACCGCTCCGGGCCGGGCACCCCCTCCGCGTCGATGGCGCCCGACTGGACGCCCTCGATGGCGACCGCCAGCTGCGACAGCGGCCGCACGAGCATGTGACCGAGGAGGAACGTGAACAGCACGGCGAGGACCGCGGCCCCCACCCCGGCGACGAGGAAGAACTCGCGGCGCTCGGTGCTGGCGATCTCCTCGACCTCCGAGAGCGTCGTCTCGATCCGCAGCGCGCCGAAGGTGGTGCGCCCCTCGTGGAGGGGGAGGTCCACCCGCCAGCCGCGCGACTCGCCGTCGTCGACGAGCGACACCGTCGCCTCGACGGGGAACGCCCGCGCGGCGCGGGTCTCGGCCTCGATCTCGGCGCCCTCGAGCCCGAACGTCACGCGCGCGACGCGCACCTCGCCCTTGTGCCGGATGGCGAGCTCGGCGAAGCGCACGATGCGGCGCGGCCGGAGCTGCTCGGCCAGCGCGTCGGCGGCCTTCTCGATGTCGGTGCCGGGGGAGAGGTCCAGCTCCTCCGCGACCGCCTTCGCGAGGTCGACGCTGCGCTCGCGCAGCGTGGCCTCGATGGCGCGGGTCGCGACCCGCTCGCCGAGGTAGGACGCGACGCCGAGGGTGAGGACCAGCGTCGCGGCGAAGAGCAGGATGATGCGGGCACGGAGGGACATGATCGTTCCAGCTCACGCGCCCGGGGGACCCGGCACCGGCGGCGGGGGGTGAGCCGCCGGGCCGGGAACCGTTCGGCTACTTCGACGCGGGCGCGGCCGGGGCGGCCTCGGTCTTCGCGGCCGCCTTCTTGGCGGTGTGCTTCTTCGCGGTGTGCTTCTTCTTCGCCGGCTTCGCGGCCGGCGTGGCCTCCGTCTTCGTCTCCGTCGCGGCGGCCGGGGCCTCCGGCTTCGTCTCCTGCGCGAACGCAGGGGCGGCGGAGGCGAAAACGGCGAGGGCCGCGAGGGTGCCGATCATCTTACGCATGTGAGTCTCCTCCGGGCGCCTGAAAGGATTGGGTTGGGCCCGGTGCGCGCGAAGGAGAGCACGGCGCGTGCCGGGCGGCGCGGCGCCCCGGTCGGACCGGATTCCGCGGTGTTGCGGCCCGCGAGGCAGCTCGGGCCGCCGCCGCGCGAGGAGATCCGGGACGGACGGCTCCGGGCGGCGGGGCGATTCTCCTCGAATTGACCCATCCGGATCCCGGCTGTAACTTCGTCGCCGCCTGCCCGGCCGGAGCTCGTCCGGGCGAGGCGCCCCTGGAGGTTCCATGCGTCGTCTGCTGGCGCCCATCGCCGTCGCCGCCGTCCTGTCGCTGCGCCCGGGCCTCGCCCTCGCGGGGGAGCCGCTCGATCTCGATCTCGCCCGGCTGGGCGCGCCGAGCGCCGACGTATGGAAGCGGCTCGCCGAGGTGCAGGACACCCCCTTCACGCTCTCCGACTCGGAGGCGGCGCTCCTCGCCAGCGAGGCCAAGACGCGCTTCGCCATCCTCTCCACCGAGACGGCGCTCGCGCTCTCGTCCGCGATCCTCACCCCCGCCTCCACGACCGGCTACGTCGGCTTCGACGTCGACCTCGAGGCGGCCTACGTCGCGGTGCACCCCGGGACCGTCGGCCGGACCTCGTTCGGCTCGCCGCCCGTGTTCGAGCCGCGCGGCCCGTGGCAGACCCGCTCGATGACGCCCCACGAGCTGTTCCTGCCCTCGGTGCACGTCCGCAAGTCGCTGCCGTTCAGCCTCGAGCTGGGCGGCCGGATGATCTACCTGTCGCAGTCCTCCTACTTCGGCGCGCAGGTCGAGGGGAAGTGGGCGCTCAACGAGGGCTTCCGCGTGCTGCCCGACCTCGCGGTGCGCGTCGCCCACACCCAGCTCTTCGGCCAGCGCGACTGGAACCTCGGCGCGACGGACCTCGACCTCATGGTGTCGAAGCGCTTCGGCGTGAACGGGGTCACGAGCTTCACGCCCTACCTCGCGGGGCGCTTCACCTACGTCGGCGCGTCCTCCGAGACGATGGACTTCGGCCCGCGCCGCGCCGGCGGGACGACCGCGACCGCGCCCGCCGACCTGCGCTCCACGCAGGCCGCGTTCCCGAAGCTGCGCGCCGGCTTCTACCGGACGACCGCAGGCGTGCGCTTCACCGCCCACGTCGTCTCGCTCGCGGGCGAGGTCACGTACTTCGGCGGCGCGACGAAGGACGGGAAGGCCAACCCCGCGGCGGACGAGTACCCGGACTACCGGCTCGCCTCCACGTGGGGCGGCGCGCTCAAGGCGGGCTGGGAGTTCTAGGAGCGAGCGCCGCGCGGATCCGTCCCGGCGCGTTCGTGATGATCGCCGCCGCGCCCAGCGCGGCGAGCCGGCGCGCCTCCTCGGGATCGTCCACCGTCCAGACGTTCACCGCGAGTCCGCGTTTCGCCCAGGCGCGCGCACGGGCGGGGGTGACGAGCTGGCGCTCGGGGTGGATCGCGGCGGGCCGCAGGAGCCGCGTCGCGAGCGCGGTCAGGACGCGGCGCGGACGCTCGGCCTCGACGAGCAGTCCCACCGGGAGCTCCGGCGCGGCGACGCGGAACGCCACCACGAGCCGGTAGTCGAACGACGACACGAGGACGCGGCCGCCGGCGCGCGCGCGGCGGAGGACCCCCGCGACCGCGGTGGCGAGCCCGAGGTCGGCGCGGCGGAGGCGCGACTTGAGCTCCACGTTCAGGACCGCGCCCGGCAGGGCCTCGAGCACCTCCTCGAGGCGCGGGATCCGTTCACCCCGGAAGCGGTCTCCGCGGAGCGCGCCGACGTCGAGCGCCCGCAGCGCCGCGAAGGGCGCGTCGGGGACGGAGAGGGCGACGCCGGTGAGGCGGGCCGCGTCCTCGTCGTGGAAGACGACCAGCTCCCCGGTGGCGCAGCGCCACACGTCCAGCTCGACCCCGTCCGCGCCCTGCTCGAGCGCGAGGCGGAAGGCGGAGAGCGTGTTCTCGGGCGCGTCGGCGCTCGCGCCGCGGTGCCCCAGGACGAGGGGCCGCCCCGCGACCCGCGGCGCATCGGTCATTGCTCCCGGCATGGGCGCGCTCCCCGCGCCTGGCATCGAGGGGGGCGCGCGGCTATTCTACCTCGCTCGCGGCAGCGGCCGCGCTGGATCCCGATGACCGAGCTCCTCCTCGTCCTGTTCGTCACCCTCCTCGTCTTCGGCGCGACGCGCATCCCCGCGCTCGGCGACGCGCTCGGCCGCGCCGTGCGCAACGCGCGCGCGGGCGCCTCCGGCGAGCCGCCGGCGCGCGGGCGGGAGGGTGACTCGCGGCACCCGAGGTGATCGCGAACCACGAGCCGTCGTCTAGAGCGGCCGCGCTTTCGGAGACGACCCGTCGCGGCGGCCCCGCTCCCGCCGGAGCTTCCGGGCGAGGGCGCGGACGAGCGGGTGGATCGCGAGATCCTCCGCCAGCGCGCGCAGGTCCGGCCCGGGGAGCGAAGGGACGAGCTTCAGCGCGAGCTCGGGCTCCGCGTACGGGTTCCGCGCCAGCGCGCGGGCGACCGCGGGCCGGCTGCACCAGCGCGACTCGAAGAGGCGGCGCAGGGTCTCGGGCCGGCACGGGCGGCGCGCCGCGATGCGGACGACGAACGGCTCCGTGAGCTGCGGGTTCCGCAGCAGCTCCTCGACGACGGCGGGATCGCCCTCCGCCGCCAGACGCGCGAGGAGATCGGGATCGCGGCGCCCGCGCGCGAACGCCTTCTTGTGACCCATCGACAGCCCCGCGAGCCGGGGATCCGGCCGGGCGCGCGCGGCGGGGAACGCGCGCAGCGGCGCGGGGGAGACGAGCAGGCTCGTGACCTCGTCGAGGCCGCGCTCGGTGGCGGCCGCGTAGAGCTCGGCGCGCCACGCGTAGGACAGCTCGGGATCGGGATCCGCGAGGGCCTGGCCGACCGCGGCGATGGCGACGCGAGACGCGGGGTCGGGCGCGCGGGCGAGCGCCGCGACGAGCACCGCCGCCGCGGCGGGCGCCTCGGCGCCGAGC
>NZ_JALCZC010000074.1:0-21489 GCF_022690805.1 Anaeromyxobacter sp. SG66 | reverse complement strand
CGCTCGGCCCGCGAGCCCGGCGCGAGCCGCTCCGCGTGGGCGCGCACCTCCCGGAGGTCGGCGGAGCCGAGCCGGGCGAGCAGGGCGGCGGCGCGCTGGGGCGCGAAGGCGGCCGCGAGGGACGCGAGGAGACGGTCCGCCGGGTTCACGGGGCTCCTCCGCCCCGGAGCCGTCCGGAGACGGCGACGCCGGCGAGCGCCGCACCGCCGAGCCCCGCCAGCGCGGCGAGCCCGAGGAGCAGCGGTGAGCGACGGGCCGGGGGCGCCGGGGGCGCAGGTGCCTCGGCGCCGGGCGCGATCACCACCGAGATGGCCGACGGCTCGAGCCCGTCGGCCGCGCCCGCGACGAGCGCGCGGATCCCGGGCTCCAGGGCTCGCACCGAGGCGCAGGCCGCAGGCCGGCACTTGACGAGGACCGCACCCCGCGGCGGTGGGCGCTCGCCGGGGCGTAGAGGATCGGGCTGCGGCAGGCCGAGGTGGACCCGCGCCTCGACGACGCCGTCGATGCTCTCCACGCTGCGCGAGAGCTCACCCGAGAGCGCGTGCAGGTACAGCGCGTGCTCCTCCGTCGCGGTCGGGACCATCGAGCCCTTGCCGAACACCTCGCCGAACCCCGCCGGGCGCGGCCTCGGCAGCTCCCGCTCGGCGAGGATCCGGTGAGCCCGCGCCGCGTCGCGCCCGCTCACGGAGACGGTCCACCGCCCCTCCGAGCCTTCCTCGCGCGCCTTCGTCGCGGACAGCCCGCCCTCGTCCAGTGCGACGAGGATCTCGTTCGCCTGGGCCTCCTCCAGGCCGTGCAAGAGCTCGTCGTCCCCGCAGCCGGCGAGGAGCGTGGCGAGGGCGAGGAGCGGGAGCGCACGTCGCATGGAGATCTCCTTCAGACCTGGGTGTTGAGGGCCTGCTTCACGGACTGGGCGCCCTGCTCGACGAGCTTCGAGGCGAGATCGACGGTCTGGACCACGCGGTATGCCTCGGCCTGCAGGCCGAGGAGCTCCTGGGCGCTGAAGGTCCTGCCCTGCCGCGCCGCGGCGAGGACGCCCTCGAGGCGCCGCTGCGCGCGCTCCACGCCCTCGAGCGCGGCGAGCGCCGGGCTCGGTCGCGGGGGTGGGGCGCTCGCCGCGGGCGCCCGCGGCTCTAGCAGCGTGGAGAAGCTCGGCTTGTCGGGCCTGACCGGCGCGGGCCGGATGGCCGCGCCGGCAGCGCCCACGGGCGCGATGGGCATGGCGGCCTCAGTGGATGTTGTTGATCGCCGACTTCGCGCTGTCGTGCTTCACCTTCATGACGTTCGAGAGCGCGGCGAACTCGCGGCTCTCGCGCTGCATGTTCTCCTGCAGCTGCAGGTACTGGAGGTTGAAGCTCTGGGACTGCTGCTGCAGGGCGCGCGTCGCGGCGACGATGTCCCCCTCGGCGCCGGCGGTCTCCGCGACGTGCGCCCCGCCGGTGGCGCCACCGCTCGCGAGCGTGCCGGCCGCGGAGCGCAGGGCCCCGGAGACGACGGTGCCGCCGGGCACGAACGGCGCGGCGAGCTCGACCGACGCGGCGACCCCGCGGGCCGCGCTGGCCGCGGCGGTGCGGAGGGCCGCGCCGAAGCGGTCCGGCTCGGTCTTGCGCTCGGTGGTGTTCGCGACGTGGATGGACGGGATCGGGTTCATGGGGTGGCCTCCTGGCAGGGCGGTGAGCAACCGGCGTGCCGCGCCGCATCTCCTGCGAGCGCTCGCCCTTGCGGCGCGCGGGGAGGGACGCAGCACGGCCCCTCGCGGCCGGCGCGCGGACGCGGCCGTGGTAGGGTCGCCCGCGTGTCGCGCGAGTACCTTCGCCGCCTGAGCGATCAGATCGTCCACGCCCAGCGCCCGATCCGCGTCCTCCGCGCCATCAACTGGTCGGCGCAGGTCCACGAGCGGTTCTTCCGGCACGGCGCGAAGGAGCTGCCGCGTCCCGAGTACCCGGCGCTCGGCTTCGTCCCCGCGGACAAGGTGAGGGAGCTCCGCGCCCTCCGCAGGCAGATCCGCGGCAAGAACCCGGTCGAGGACCTGCTGCGGAAGAAGTGCGACGAGTTCATCGCGCTCGCGCAGATGCTCGCCGCTCGCGGGACGCGGCGCTTCTACGAGATCTCGCGCCGCGTCTACGGCGACCCGCGCGATCGCTTCCCCGACCACAACGTCGACAACCTCGCCATCGCGCGCATGTGGGCGTCGCGGCCGCGGGCGCGCGACGAGCAGCAGATCTACTCGGCCGAGGAGGCCGCGAAACGCATCGTCGAGCTCTGCACCCCGCTCCTCGGTGGCAACGTGTCCGCGGTCGTGACCTCCCGGCTCACCGCGAACGCGGCGGCGGGCGCGACGCGCATCACGCTCAGGACGGGCGCCCGGTTCTCGGAGCGGCAGGTCCACGCGCTCGCCCACCACGAGGGGCTGTGGCACGTGCTCACCTCGCTGAACGGCTTCCGCCAGCCGGTGCTCACGGTGCTCGGGGTGGGGCTCCCCCGGTTCACCGAGTCGCAGGAGGGAGGCGGCATCGTCGCGGAGTTCCTCACCGGGCACATCACCGACGAGCGCTACATCGAGCTCGGCGAGCGGACCATCGCGATCGACATGGCCGCGCGGGGGGCCGACTTCCTCGAGGTGTACCGCTACCTGCTCGCGCGCTTCCCGCCCGAGAAGGCGGCGCTCATGAGCGAGCGCGTGTTCCGCGGCGGGATCCTCGAGGGCGGCGCCCCGTTCACCAAGGACGCGGCCTACCAGCGCGGCTACTGCCGGACCTTCAACTTCCTCCGCGCCGCGCTCGAGCAGCGCGACGTGGAGCTCGTGCGCGCGTTCCTCGCGGGGAAGATGAGCGTGGACGACGCCGAGCTCGTCCGTGACCTCGTGGAGGACGGGCTGTGCGTCGGGCCCGTCTTCCTGCCGGAGTGGTTCATCGACATCGATCGCCTGAACGCGCTCGCGACCCACAGCGTCACCATGAACCGGTTCAGCCTGCCGAGCGTTTCGCGCTACTACGCGGCGCGGCGGAAGGAGGGGCGGCCCGCGGTGGAGCTCGCCCCGCCGCTCCGGGAGGACAGCGAGGAGCGCGCAGGGACGGTGGGCGAGGACGAGGGGGACCAGGGGGAGTAGCGGCGCGCGGGGCGGCCCGCAGTGCAGGGTGCCAGTGCGGGTCGAGGTGGCCCCAGCGCGATTCGACGCACGGTGACGATTCGCTCGACGTGCGGCAGCGCTCTGCTACGCTGCGCGTGAATGGACCTCCTCATGCGCCGACTCGCCGTCCCCTTGTTCCTGGCCGCTCTGCTGACACCCACCCTCTCCCTCGCCGAGGGTGCCTCGCCAGCGGAGTGGTCGCTCGGCGGCGGTCTCAGCTGGACGCTCGTCGGCAACCCGATCTCGGCGATCCTCCTGCCCTCGGGCGCGTACGTGACGTCGATCGACGCCTCGATCCCGAGCGTCAACGCCTCCCTCGAGCGGCGCGCCGGCGAGCGCACCTGGATCGTCCTCGGCCTCGCGGGGGGCGGGGACCGGCGTGAGATGGATCCGCCGTCCGGCTCGACCTATTCGCCCACGGACCAGACCGTCACGGGCGCGTTCGCCTCGGTCGGCGTGCGCCGCGTCCTGACCCCTGGCGATGCCCCCGTCGACTTCTCGATCGTCGGGGCGATCGAGGGCGGCTTCGTGCGCGCGAGCGAGACGACGCCCTCGCCGGCCGGGGGCGACCTCGAGGAGACCTACCGGTCCCGGCTCGTCGGCGTCAGCGGCGGGATCGCGCTCGACCGCACGCTCACCGGCTCGCTGTCGCTCCGCATCGCGACGCCCCTCGTCACCGCCTCCTACGCGAGCGTGAGCAGCACCGCGACCGGCCAGGCGGACCGCAACGGGAGCGCGCTGGGCGCCCACGTCGTCCTCGCGCCGCGGCTCGAGCTCCGGATCGCGTTCTAGCGAGCGCCGCGCCGGGCGGCGCTCCGGGCGGGGTTCCGCTCAGCTCACGGTCGCGCCGAAGAGCCGCCCGACCGCGTAGGTGACGCCCGCCGCGACCGCGGCGAGGCCGACCATGCGCGCCGCGGAGCGGAAGACGCTCGTGCCGGACAGGAACCCGAGCAGCCCGCCCACCGCGGCGAGGAGCCCGCCGGCGAGCGCGGAGGCGATCGCCACCGCGGGCGTGCCGGTGGTGAAGAGGAAGGGCAGCACCGGGACGAGCGCGCCCAGCGAGAAGAGGACGAACGACGCGACGGCGGCGTGCATGGGGGAGCCGAGGTCCTCGGGGTCGAGCCCCAGCTCCTCGCGGACGAGGGTGTCGGCGGCGCTGTCGGGGTTCTTGAGGAGCTCGGCGGCGGTGCGGCTCGCCTGCTCCGTGGAGAGCCCCTTCTGCTTGAAGATGAGGGTGAGCTCCGCGGCCTCCTCCTCCGGCGCCTCGACGATCTCGCGCTTCTCCAGCTCCACCTGACGGAGGAGCAGGTCGCGCTGGCTCGCGACGGAGGTGAACTCGCCGGCCGCCATCGAGAAGGCGCCGGCGAGGAGCCCGGCGAACCCGGTGATCACCACCGTGCCGGGCGCGACGCCGGCGCCGGCGACGCCGAGGATGAGCGAGAGGTTCGAGACGAGCCCGTCGTTCATGCCGAACACGGCCGCGCGGAGCGACCCGGCGCTGCGTCCGGCGCGGTGCCAGCGCTCGCGCGAGGCGATGATCTCCCGCGCGTCCGTGGGGGCGCCCTCGCTCATGCCCACGAGCGCCTGGCGGTGCGCGCGCTCCTCCTCGGCGATGGCGCGTGCCTCTCCACCCTGGCGATCGTACTTGTCCGCGTCGCCCGCCTCCGTCTCCAGGACCATCGGCACCACGGCCGCGGAGCCGAGGCGCCGCGCCAGCCAGACGAGCGCGCGGACGCGCGAGCTCGGCCGGTCCGGCGGGACCGCGACCCCCTCGCGCTCGAGCTTCCGGAGCCAGAGCTCGGCGTGCCGCCGCTCCGCGATCGCGAGCTCGCGGAAGCTCTGGGCGCGGGCGGGGTCCTTCTCGTGGCGCGCGAGCCCCTCGTACAGGGCGGCGCCGTCGCGCTCGTCGAGCAGGTTCTGGAGCCAGAGATCGGTGCGCGGGGCCGTCATGGGGCCGGAATGTAGCAGGGCCGTGGTCCCCCGGGCCCGGAAGGCTCGCCACGGACGGGGCGGGTGGTCTATAGAAATGGACCCCCGGAGAACGCGCCGTGCAGAAGCTCGATACCCGTGAACCGTCGTTCGCCGAAGCGTGGGCGCGCGTCTGCGCGCGCGGCTCGGACGAGGACGAGGCCCCCGTCCGCGAGGCGGCGCTGGCCATCGTGCAGGACGTCCGCGCCCGCGGCGACGCCGCGCTGCTCGAGTACACCCGGCGCTTCGACGGCTGGGAGCCGGGCGGACCGGAGGGGCTCGTCCTCGGCAAGGACGCGTTCCGGGCGGCGTTCGAGGGGCTGCCGGCGGACGGGAGGCGGGCGCTCAAGCTCGCGGCGGGCCGGATCGCGGACTTCCACCGGCGCGAGCGCGACGCGGAGGTGCCGGCGCGCCGCGACGCCATCGGCGCGACGCTCGCGCAGGTCGTCCGGCCGCTCGCGCGCGCCGGGCTCTACGTGCCCGGCGGCACCGCGCGCTACCCGTCCTCCGTGCTCATGACCGCCATCCCGGCGAGGGTCGCCGGTGTGCGCGACGTCTACGTCTGCTCGCCCGGCGTGAAGGGGACCGGGGAGATGGACGCCTGGACGCTCGCCGCGTGCCACGTCGCCGGCGTCTCGCGCCTGTACCGGGTCGGCGGCGCCCAGGCCGTCGCGGCGATGGCGTACGGGACCGCGTCGATGCCGGCCGTCGACAAGATCTGCGGGCCGGGCAACGCCTACGTGGCGGCGGCGAAGCGGCTCGTGTTCGGCCAGGTCGACATCGACATGATCGCCGGACCGAGCGAGATCCTGGTCCTCGCCGACGCCGCGGCCGATCCCGCCGAGGTGGCGAGCGACCTCATCGCCCAGGCCGAGCACGACGCGCGGGCGGTGTCGGTCCTCGTCACCCCCTCGGCGCGGCTCGCCGAGGCGACGCTCGCGGAGCTCACCCGGCAGCTCGCCGATCTGCCGCGCCGGGAGATCGCGCGGCGGTCGCTCGACGACCGCGGCGCCGCCGTGGTGACGAAGGATCTCGCCGAGGCGGTGCGGCTCGCCGACGCGTTCGCGCCGGAGCACCTCGCCCTGCACGCGCGGAACGCCCCGGCGCTCGTCTCGAAGCTCTCGCGCGCGGGCGCGGTGTTCGTCGGGACGAGCACGCCCGAGGCCGTGGGCGACTACCTCGCCGGCCCGAGCCACGTGCTGCCCACCGCCGGGACGGCCCGGTTCGCCTCGCCGCTCTCGGTCGCGACGTTCCGCCGCCGCATGAGCGTCCTCGAGCTCTCGCCGCGCGCGCTCGCGAAGGTCGCGCCCGCGGTGGAGGCGCTCGCCAGGGCCGAGGGCCTCGAGGGCCACTGGCGCGCGGTGGCGGTGCGGGTCGGGAAGCAGGCGGCCCCGGCGGCGCGCGAGCGCGCCACGCGGCGGACGGCGAAGCGGCCCGCGGGCGCCGCGAAGCGGGGTTCCCGCGCGGCGGCGGGGAGGAGGACGCGGTGAGGCGCTCGGGGGGACGGAGCGGCGCGGCGAGCGCGCGGCGCGGCCAGGTGGCGCGCAAGACGAAGGAGACGGACGTCGCGGTCGAGCTCTCCCTCGCGCCGGGCGAGTCGAGCATCGCCACGGGGCTGCCGTTCTTCGATCACATGCTCGACCAGATCGCGCGCCACGGCGGGATGACGCTCGCGATCCGGGCGAAGGGCGATCTCGAGGTGGACGCGCACCACACCGTCGAGGACGTCGGCATCGGGCTCGGCGAGGCGCTGCGGCAGGCGACCGCCGACAAGGCGGGCCTCGCCCGCTACGGCCACGCGGTGGTCCCGCTCGACGAGGCGCTCGCCGAGGTGGTGGTGGATCTCTCCGGCCGGCCGCACCTCACGTTCAACGCGAAGCTCCCCTCCGGGAAGAAGTTCATCGGCGGCTACGACGTGGACCTGACGCAGGACTTCCTCCAGGCGCTCGTGAACCACGCCCGCATCTGCCTGCACGTGAACGTGCGCTACGGGCGGAACCTGCACCACGTGGTGGAGGCGATCTTCAAGGCGACCGCGCGCGCGCTCCGGGCTGCGACCGCTCGCGAGGGAACTGCGCTCCCGTCCACGAAGGGGCTGCTGTGAGCAAGCCGCCCGGGACGATCGCCCTCGTCGACTACGGCGCGGGGAACCTGCGCTCGGTGGAGAACGCGCTGCGCGAGGTCGGCGCGGAGGTCGTCGTGACGCGCGATCCGGACTTGGTCCGGCGCGCGGATCGGGTCGTCGTGCCGGGGCAGGGCTCGATGCCGGAGTGCGCCGCGGCGATGCAGCAGAGTGGGGTCGCCGACGCGCTGCGCGAGGCGATCGGCCGGGGCGCGCCGGTGCTCGGCATCTGCGTGGGGCTGCAGCTCTTGTTCGAGGAGGGCGAGGAGGCGGGCGGGGCGAAGGGGCTCGGCATCCTCCCGGGCCGCATCCGGCGCCTGCCGGAGGGCGTGAAGCTGCCGCACATCGGCTGGTCGCCGGTGCGCCTCGTGGGCGCGCGCCCGGCGATCTTCGCGCCCATGGACGGCGCCTACGTCTACTTCGCCCACTCCTACGCGGCCCCGGCCGACGCCCCCGGCGTCGCCCTCGTCGCCACGCACGGCACGACCTACTGCGCGGCGCTCGCGCGCGAGAACCTCTTCGCCGTCCAGTTCCACCCCGAGAAGAGCCAGAAGGTCGGGCTCGCGCTGCTCGAGCGGTTCGTCTCGATCTAGGAGCCCGCCATGCTCGTCATCCCCGCGATCGACCTCATGGACGGCGAGGCCGTCCGGCTCGAGAAGGGCGACTTCGCGACGAAGACGGTCTACGCCCGGCGGCCCGCCGACAAGGCGGCGGAGTTCGCGAGCGCCGGGGCGACGCTCCTCCACGTCGTGGATCTCGACGGCGCGAAGGCCGGCTGGCCGGTCAACCTCGACGCGGTGCGCGCCATCTGCGAGGTGCCGGGGCTCGAGGTGGAGCTCGGCGGCGGCCTCCGGTCGCTCCCCGACATCGAGAAGGTGCTCGCGCTCGGCGTCCGCTACGTGGTGCTCGGGACCGCGGCGGTCGAGCGGCTCGGGCTCGTCGAGCAGGCCTGCCAGCGGTTCCCGGGCAGGGTGCGCACCGGGATCGACGCCCGGAACGGCGAGGTGAAGATCGCCGGCTGGCTCGAGGGGACGGGGCTCTCCGCGGTGGACGTCGCGCGCCGCGTGAAGGCGGCGGGGGTCGGCCTCGTGGAGTACACCGACGTCGCGCGGGACGGGATGTTCACCGGCGTCGACGCGGCCGGCGCGGCGCGCATCCAGGCGGAGGCAGGGATCCCGGTGGTCGCCTCGGGCGGCGTCGCGAGCCTCGCGGACGTCGAGGCGTGCCGCGCGGCCGGCCTCGCGGGCGTCATCGTCGGCAAGGCGCTCTACGAGCGCCGCATCGATCTCGCGGCGGCGATCGCCGCGGCGGTCTCCTAGGATCCGGACATGCCCGCGAAGCGCATCATCCCCTGCCTCGACGTGAAGGGCGGCCGCGTCGTGAAGGGCGTCAAGTTCGAGAACCTCCGCGACGCCGGCGACCCGGTCGAGGCGGCGCAGCGCTACGACGCGCAGGGCGCCGACGAGGTCACCTACCTCGACATCGCCGCCACCCAGGAGAACCGCGGGACGCTGCTCGACCTCGTCACCCGCACCGCCGCGCGCGTGTTCGCGCCGCTCACCGTCGGCGGCGGCGTGCGGAGCGAGGAGGAGTTCGTCGCGCTCCTCCACGCCGGGGCGGACAAGGTCTCCGTGAACTCGGCGGCGGTGAAGGACCCGTCGCTCGTCGACCGGCTGTCGCGCATCGCGGGCGCGCAGGCGCTCGTGGTCGCCATCGACGTGAAGCGCCGGCCCCACACCTCGCCGCAGGAGTGGGAGGTCTACGTGGCGGGCGGGAGCCGTCCGACCGGGCTCGAGGGCGTCGCCTGGGCGCGCGAGGTCGCGCGGCGCGGGGCGGGAGAGCTGCTCCTCACCAGCATGGACCGGGACGGGACGCGGGCGGGCTACGACCTCGAGCTCCTCGAGCGCGTGTGCGAGGCGGTGACCATCCCGGTGATCGCCTCCGGGGGCGTCGGCACCCTCGAGCACCTCGCCGAGGGTTTGCGGATCGCCGACGCCGCGCTCGCCGCGTCGATCTTCCACGACGGGCAGCACACCGTGCAGGAAGCCAAGGCGTACCTGCGCGAGCGCGGCATCGAGGTGCGTCCGTGACGCGGCCCGTGGCGCCCGTCGCGGACCCGGCCGCGCTCGAGGCGCTCCTCGGGCGGGTGAAGTTCGACGATCGCGGGCTCGTGCCGGTGGTCGCTCAGGAGGAGGACGGGACGGTCCTCATGGTCGCCTGGGCGAACCGCGAGGCGCTGCTCGCCACGGCTCGCACCGGGCGGGCGACGTACTGGTCTCGAAGCCGGCAGTCCATCTGGGTGAAGGGCGACACGAGCGGCCACGTGCAGGAGACCCGGTCGATGGCGCTCGACTGCGACGGGGACACCGTCCTCTACGTGGTCCGGCAGACCGGGCCCGCGTGCCACACCGGCGCCCGGAGCTGCTTCTCGGAGATACTGGAGATCCCATGGCAGACGAACGCTTCCTCGCCCAGCTCTGGGCGACCATCGAGTCGCGCAAGGCCGACCTCGGCGCGACCGAGAGCTACACCCGGCAGCTCCTCTCGAACCCGTCCCGCATCCGCCGGAAGATCATCGAGGAAGCGTACGAGGTGAACGAGGCCCACCAGGCGCTCGAGGCCGGCCGGGACACGAAGGACCACGTCGCCCATGAGGCGGCCGATCTGCTGTATCACCTCTACGTGCTCCTCTCGGCGGCGGACGTGACGCCTGCGGAGGTGTACGCGGTGCTCGAGCGGCGCCACGGCGGGCCTCGCCGGCAGAAGGCCGGCGGGGGCGGAACCCCTTGACAGGGGTGAGGATTTCGTCTAATAGCCGCCCCTCAGCCGCACGGAGGGCCGGGCGTCCGAGGGTGCCCGGCTCGTTTTGCGTTTCGGCGGTAAACCCGAGATCGAAGTAAACAGAGAGCGGAGACGAACTGGATGACCGGCGTGCGCGTCAAGGACGGCGAGTCCTTCGAGAATGCGATGAAGCGCTTCAAGAAGCAGTGCGAGAAGGCGGGGATCCTCTCGGAGATCCGCAAGCGCGAGCACTACGAGAAGCCGTCCGTGAAGCGCAAGAAGAAGGCCCTCGCCGCCAAGAAGCGCGCGATGAAGAAGATGCGCAAGACCTTCTAGTCGCTCGGGAGGGGTCGACGATGGCGCTCAAGGAGACGCTCGACGCGGACATGAAGGCCGCGATGCGGGACAAGGACGCGCCGAAGCTCAGCGTGATCCGGATGCTGAAGAGCGCCATCAAGTACCGCGAGATCGAGGTGATGAAGCCGCTCGACGACGCGGGCGTGCTGGCCGTCATCGCCACCGAGATCAAGCGGCGCCGCGACTCGGTCGAGCAGTACCGCGCCGGCAACCGCGCGGACCTCGCGGACAAGGAGGAGGCCGAGATCCTCGTCCTCCAGGGCTACCTGCCCGCACAGCTCGGCGAGGACGAGCTGCGCGCGAAGGTGGACGCCGCGATCCAGAAGACGGGGGCGCAGGGGCCGAAGGACATGGGGGCGGTGATGAAGGCCCTCCTGCCGGAGGTCCAGGGGCGGGCGGAGGGGAAGACGGTCAGCGACATGGTGAAGGCGCGCCTCGCCGCGAAGTAGCGCTCACGTTCCGCCGGGTGCGCGGACGGGCGCGCATCCGCATCGAAGAGGATGCTCCTGATCCCCGAGGCGCTCATCGAGCAGGTCCGGGATCGCGTCGACGTCGTGGCGGTGATCGGCCGCCACGTGGAGCTCAAGAGGTCCGGACGGACGTGGAAGGGCTGCTGCGTCTTCCACGGGGAGCGCACGCCGAGCTTCCACGTCTACCCGGAGGACAAGCACTTCAAGTGCTATGGCTGTGGCGCGTACGGCGACGTGTTCTCTTTCTTGCAGCGGCTCGAGGGCAAGGAGTTCCCCGAGGTGGTGAAGGCGCTCGCGCAGGAGGTGGGCGTCGAGATCCCCGAGGCGGCGGAGGAGGACAGCGCCGAGGCCCGGCGGCGCCGCAAGGAGCGCAACGAGGTGCTGGCGGCGTGCGACGCGGCCGCTCGCTACTGGGCTGCGCGCCTGCAGAGCCGGTTCGGCGCGCAGGCGCGGCGCTACCTCGAGGAGCGCGGCATCGGCGAGGAGGCGATCCGGCGGTTCCGGATCGGGATCTCCGCGGACGGCTGGGGCGACCTCGTGCCGCGGGTCGCGGAGAAGGGCATCGGCCCCGACGCGCTCCTGCGCGCCGGGCTGCTCGTCGAGAAGGAGAAGGGTGGGGCCTACGACCGGTTCCGCAACCGCCTCATGTTCCCCATCGCCGGCATGGACGGGCAGGTCATCGGCTTCGGCGGCCGCGTCATGCCCGGCGAGGCCTCCGACAAGGCCGGGGCGAAGTACATCAACACGCCGGAGACCCCCCTCTACAAGAAGTCGAAGGTCCTCTACGGGCTGGAGCTCGCGCGCGAGAGCATCCGCAAGACGCGCACCGCCGTGCTGGTCGAGGGCTACTTCGACGTGATCGGGCTCCACCAGGCGGGGATCGCGAACGCGGTGGCGGTCTGCGGCACGGCGCTGACGGCGGAGCACGTCGAGCTGCTCGGTCGGTGCGACTGCCGCGAGGTGACGATCCTCTTCGACGGCGACGTCGCCGGCCTCGCCGCCCCCGCCAAGGCGGCGGCGGCGCTCTTCCCGGCGGGCGTCTCGGGCAAGGTCGCCCTCCTGCCGTCGCAGGGCGGCAAGACCGATCCGGACGAGTACGCGCGCGCCCACGGGCGGGCGGGGATGGAGGCGCTGCTCGCCAAGGCGACGCCGCTCTCCGAGCACCTCATCGACAGGGCCGTCGAGCGGGCGTGCGGGGGCGCCCCGCGGGACGCCGCCCTGGAGGCGAAGCTCGCCGCCGTCCGCGAGCTCACGCCATTCGTGCGGATGATGCCGGAGGGTCTCGCGCGTTCTGTCTTCGAGGACGCGATCGCGAAGCGGCTCGACCTCGACCTGGGCGCGCTCCGGGCCGAGCTCGAGGGGGAGCAGCCGAGGAGGCAAGCGCCCGCCCGCCCGGAAGCGGCGCCCGTGCCGCCGAGGCCCCCCGCGAGGACGGCCCCGACGAGCCGGGTGAAGCTGCTCCTTCCGGGGCCCGCCGCCGACGCCCTGGGGCTGCTGGTGGCGTTTCCGGCCGAGCTGGCCGGTGTCGCGGAGGAGGAGGGGCTGCCCGGGCTCATGCCCCCAGGGCCCCTCGCCGAGCTCGCGCGGGATCTCATCCGCGAGCCGATGCCGCTCGACGCGGCGCTGGCGCGTGTGCGCGCAGCGGGGGACGAGGACGCGTTCCGGCGCGTCCGGGACATCGTCGGGCCGGCGCGGCCTCCGGTGGAGGGCGCCGTGACCGAGCTGCGGAAGGCGGCGGTGAAATCGAAGCTGGAGCGGCTGGGGTTGGAGATGGGTGAGGCGGAGAAGCGGGTCGCCAGGGCGGGGAGCGCCTCCGTCGACGACCTCTCGACCCGCTACCAGCGGCTCGTCAACCAGAAGCGGGACCTGCAGCGCCGGCTGCAGTCGCTGGAGCGCAGCGGATGAAACGCAAGCTGCGGAGCATTCTAGGGAAGTTCGCCGGGCTCGCCCGCCCCAGGCACGTTAAGGAAGCGCCACCTCGAGCAGCCGAGCCGTTGAAGGAGCCGAAGCACATGACCACGAAGGCCGCGAAGAAGCCGCTCAAGAAGGCTGTCGCCCGTACGAAGGCGAAGCCGTCGCCGCGGGAGAAGGAGCGGCTCGCGAAGGCCGTGAAGGCCAAGCCCGCCGCGAAGCCGGCGGCGAAGGCTGCCCGTCCCCCGGCGAAGGCCGAGAAGGCGGCGCACGCGCGCAAGGCCGAGAAGGCGGCGCCCCCGCAGCGGGCCGACAAGGTCGCGGCGCGCCCCCCCGAGAAGGCGGAGAAGGCCGAGAAGGCCCCGAAGAAGAAGCTCGACGCGGCCGCGGCCGTCGAGGCCGGCCCCGCGCCCAAGACCAAGGGGCCGAAGCTCCGGAAGGCCGCGGTGCCGTTCGACGAGGCGGAGGCCGACGGGCTGGAGGAGGGCGAGGAGGCCGAGGCCGCCGCCGACGACGACGACCTCGACGAGGATCTGCCGCAGGACGACATGAGCGACATCACCGAGCGGTCCGAGGTGAAGGCGCTCATGGCGCGCGGCCGCGAGAAGGGCTTCCTCACCTACGACGAGGTGAACGACGCCCTCCCGTCCGACATCGGCTCCGAGCAGATCGACGACGTCATGTCGATGTTCGGCGAGCACGACATCGAGGTCGTGGACGGCGCCGAGAAGAAGATGAAGCTCCCCGACAAGCCGCCGGAGCCCGAGGGCAAGGCGGAGGTCGAGGAGGAGAAGGATCCGGACGAGGACGCCGGCTACGGCAAGTCGAACGACCCGGTCCGCATGTACCTGCGGAAGATGGGGTCGGTGTCGCTCCTCACGCGCGAGGGCGAGGTCGAGATCGCGAAGCGCATCGAGGAGGGCGAGAAGGAGATCCTCGCCGCGGTGCTCTCGTCGAGCATCGCGATCCGCGAGATCCTCGAGCTGGGCGAGCGGCTGCGCAAGGGCAAGATCCGGGTCCGCGAGATCATCAAGGACGCGGGCGACGAGCAGCAGGCCGAGCGCGAGGAGGAGAGCGAGGAGGAGTCGCTCGAGGCGGAGGTCGAGGGCGGCGCCGAGGTCGAGGGCGACGAGGTCGCCGCCGACCCCGTCGCCGAGGGCGCGCCGGTCGAGGGCGCCGAGCCGGAGCGCCCGAAGATCCCGAAGGAGGAGGAGCGCAAGGTCGAGCACGTGCTGAAGCACATCGACCTCATCCGCAAGCTCGAGGGCGACGTCGCGAAGGTGAAGGAGACGCTCGCGACGAAGAAGCTGTCCGAGCCGAAGCGCAAGGAGCTCCGCACCGAGATCAAGGCGATCGAGGGCGAGATGATGGAGCACCTCGAGGCGATCCAGCTCAACAAGAAGCAGATCGACCGGATCGTCCTGCGCCTCAAGGGCTTCATCAAGCGCGTGGAGGAGGCGGAGCGCGAGCTCGCCGACTGCGAGCGCGCGACGTCCGTGCCGGTGCGCGAGCTCCGGCGCCTGCTGCGCGAGGCCCGCGAGGACGAGGGCGCGCGCAAGAAGCTCGCGAAGAAGCTCGCCTGCTCGGCGGAGGAGGTCGAGGAGCTCGACCGCACCGTGCGCTCGGCCTACCGCAAGATGCTGCGCGTGCAGGAGGAGGCGGAGGTCCCGGTGGACGAGCTCCGCCGCACCTACCGCACGATCAGCGACGGCGAGCACAAGGCGGAGCGCGCGAAGACCGAGCTCGTCGAGGCGAACCTGCGCCTCGTCGTGTCGATCGCGAAGAAGTACACGAACCGCGGCCTGCAGTTCCTGGATCTCATCCAGGAGGGCAACATCGGCCTCATGAAGGCGGTCGACAAGTTCGAGTACAAGCGCGGCTACAAGTTCTCGACCTACGCGACGTGGTGGATCCGCCAGGCGATCACGCGCGCCATCGCCGACCAGGCGCGGACGATCCGCATCCCGGTCCACATGATCGAGACGATCAACAAGCTCATCCGGACGAGCCGCTACCTCGTGCAGGAGCTCGGCCGCGAGCCGACGCCCGAGGAGATCGCGGAGAAGATGGAGCTCCCGCTCGACAAGGTCCGCAAGGTCCTCAAGATCGCGAAGGAGCCCATCAGCCTGGAGACGCCGATCGGCGAGGAGGAGGACAGCCACCTCGGGGACTTCATCGAGGACAAGTCGCTCGTCTCGCCGTCCGACGCGGTCATCAACATGAACCTGGCCGAGCAGACTCGGAAGGTGCTCGCCACGCTGACGCCGCGCGAGGAGAAGGTCCTGCGCATGCGCTTCGGCATCGGCGAGAAGAGCGATCACACGCTCGAGGAGGTCGGTCAGGACTTCGAGGTGACCCGCGAGCGCATCCGCCAGATCGAGGCGAAGGCGCTCCGGAAGCTGCGTCACCCGAGCCGCTCCAAGCGGCTGAAGAGCTTCGTGGAGAACTAGGTCGTCGTGATGTGGTAGACGGTGCCTGCTGGGACCCTGGGCCCATAGCTCAACGGTCAGAGCGGTCGGCTCATAACCGATTCGATCCAGGTTCGAATCCTGGTGGGCCCATCATTCGAGGGAGCGAGAGCCTTGTCGTTGCGTGAGAAGCTGAAGGCGCTGGAAGAGCTGCAGCAGATCGATCTCGAATCCAACGAGGTCCGGGGAGCGCTCGGCGCCATCCCCGCGAAGAGGACGGCCGTGGAGGCGGCGATCGTCGAGGCCCGCAAGGCCTACGACGACGAGAAGCTGCGCCTCGAGGGCAACGAGCGCGAGCGGCGCCAGCTCGACAGCCTCCTCGGGATGGAGCGCGACAAGGTCAAGAAGTGGGAGGGCCGGCTCGGCGAGATCAAGACGCCCCGCGAGTACGCCGCGCTGTCCCGCGAGATCGACATCGCGAAGAAGTCGAACGAGACGCAGAGCGATCACGTGAAGGAGCTCACCGCCCAGGCGGGCGAGATCCGCAAGACGCTCGACGCGAAGGCGGACGCGCTCTCCGAGCGTGAGCTCGCGGCGCAGGGCGAGCTGCAGGAGCTCGACCAGCACACCGCGGCCGCCGAGGAGAAGCTCCGCGAGCTCGACGCGCGCCGCGCCGAGGCCGCGAAGAAGGTCGACCCGGGCCTCCTCGCGAAGTACGAGAACATCAAGCGGCGCCGGGCGGGCGTCGCGGTCGCGCCGGTGGTCGGCATGACGTGCAAGGGCTGCCACCGGAACATCCCCCCGCAGCTCGCCATCACGCTGCAGCGGGCGAACTCGATCGAGACCTGCCCCAACTGCCACCGCATCATCTACTCGGCCGACGCGGTGAACCCGCCGGCGCCGTCGCCGGCCTAGGGCGCCCCGTGGCGAAGTCCGTCCTGGCCGAGCTCCTCCGCTTCATCGCCGCGAACGAGCAGCTCCCCCGGACGCTCCAGCGCTACTCGGGGTACGACCGCGACACCCTCGGCAAGCTCATCGACGCCGCCGCCGATCGCATCGAGGAGGCGGAGAAGGCGCGAGAGGCCGCCGCCCCCGGCGGCTCGAAGGGCATCAAGGTCCGCAAGCAGACCGACGTCGAGAAGGCGGCGGCCCGCTCCGCCGCGGAGCTCGACGAGGCGATGGACCTCTCGAAGGCGGAGCGCGAGCAGCGCCGCCGCGAGCGCGCCGCTCAGGCGGAGCGCGAGGCGGCCCAGGCCGCGGCGGCCGTGGTCGAGGAGCGCGAGAAGCGCACCCGGCTCTTCACCGACGGCGCGGCGCGCGGCAACCCCGGCCCGGCCGGCGCCGGCGCCGTGATCGTGAGCCCCGACGGGCACATCGTCGCGAAGGTCGGCAAGTTCCTCGGCGAGTCCACGAACAACGTCGCCGAGTACATGGGGCTCATCCTCGGGCTCCGGCGCGCGAAGGCGATGGGCATCAAGGAGCTCGAGGTGTTCGCCGACTCCGAGCTGCTCGTGAAGCAGCTCGCCGGCGACTACGCCGTGAAGGCCGAGCACCTGAAGCCGCTCCACGACGAGGC
This sequence comes from Anaeromyxobacter sp. SG66, assembly GCF_022690805.1. Taxonomy (NCBI): domain Bacteria; kingdom Pseudomonadati; phylum Myxococcota; class Myxococcia; order Myxococcales; family Anaeromyxobacteraceae; genus Anaeromyxobacter; species Anaeromyxobacter sp. SG66. The sequence continues at coordinate 4,766 of NZ_JALCZC010000074.1, read as the reverse complement.
GCAGGCGCTCCTCAAGGGCTTCAGCTGGATCCAGGTCCGCCACATCCCGCGCGAGGAGAACGGGCAGGCGGACGCGATGTCGAATCGCGCCATCGACGAGCGGCTGTAGCCGCTGCGGTTCACCCTCCCGCCCCCACGGCGGCGGCCTCGCGCGCCCCTGACGTCAGGAGGGCCGGCGGCCCTTCGCGAGCTCCTTCGCGGTCACGCCGGCCGCGACGAGGATGGGGTCGTACACCGGAGCGAGCGGGGGTGCGTAGGCGAGATCGAGCTGCTCCAGGTCGGAGACCGTCATCCGGGCGGTGAGCGCCGTCGCGAGCACGTCGACGCGGCCCGTGACGCCCTCGGCGCCGACCAGCTGGGCCCCCAGCAGCCGCCCGGACCCGCGCTCCGCGACGAGCACCGTGGTGAGCGTGCTCGCGCCGGGGTAGGCGTGACCGCGGCTGCGGTGCGTCGAGGTGGCGGTGACGAAGTCGAGGCCCGAGCGGCTCGCGTCCGCGGGGCCGAGCCCGGTCCGCCCCACCTCCAGCCCGAAGACCTTGAACGCAGCGCTCCCGACGATCCCGCCGAACCGCTCGTCCGCGCCGGCGGCGTTCGCGCCGGCCACCTTGCCCTGCTTGTTCGCGGTCGTCCCGAGCGGGATCCACGCGGGGCGGGCGGTGACGAGGTGCCGCGCCTCCGCGCAGTCGCCCGCCGCCCACACCGCGGGCGCGCTCGTCCGTTGCGCGTCGTCGACGGCGATCGCGCCGCTCGCGCCGAGGACGATCCCCGCCGCCTGCGCGAGCGCGGTGTTCGGGCGCACGCCGACGGAGACGAGCACGAGCTCGGCCGGGAACGCGCCGCGATCGGTCGCCACGACGAGGCCTCGGCCCTCGCGCCGGATCTCCTGGACCGCGAGGCCGGTGTGGGCCTCGACCCCGTGCCGCCCGAGCTCGGCCGCGACCTCGTCCACCAGCGGGCGTGCGAAGCCGGGCAGCAGCTCTTCGAGCTTCTCGAGCACCGTGACCTCGAGGCCCCGCGCGCGCAGCGCCTCCGCCATCTCCATGCCGACGTACCCGGCGCCGACGATCACCGCGCGCCGCGGCGCGGCCTCCGCGAGGAAGCGCTTCATCGCGGCGCCGTCGGTGAGCTCGCGCAGCACGAACACGCCGGGGAGCTCCATCCCCGGCAGCGGCGGCCGGACGGCGCGCGCACCGGTCGCGATCACGAGCGCGTCGTAGTGGAGCTCGTAGGGGCGACCGGACGCGAGGTCGCGCCCGTGCACGACGCGGCGCTCCACGTCGATCCCGGTCGCCGCGTGCCCGGTGCGGACGTCGATCCCGCGCTCGCGGCGGAAGCGCTCCGGCGTGATCACCACGAGGTCCTCGATCGGCCGGGACGGGTCGAGGAGGTTGTAGGGCATGCCGCACGCGCCGTAGGAGACGTGGGGTCCGCGCTCGAGCACCACGACCTCCGCCTCCGGCGCGCGGCGCTTCGCCTGGCTCGCGGCGCTCATGCCCGCCGCGACGCCGCCGATGACCACGATTCGTGCCATGGCCCCTCCCCCGTGCGAGCCAGCCGGCACGCGCGCCGGTTCGCCGGGAGGGCGAGCCTCGCCCGGATGGCGGCCGCGGATGGCGGCCGCCGAACCCGCCCGCGACGGCGCGGCTCTCATGGCGGCATGAAGCTCCCCTGGTGGTTTCCCTTCGGGCGCGTCCCGGAGATCGCGGCGCACGAGCTGAACGACCGGATCTCGAAGAAGCCTGCGCCGCACCTCCTCGACGTCCGCTCGGCGGCGGAGTTCGCGGCGGGGCACATCCGCGGAGCCGTGAACGTCCCCATCACGGCGCTCGTCTCGGGGCTGGAGGCGCTCGCGCTGGATCGCGCGCGCCCCGTCGTCGCGATCTGCCTGTCCGCGCACCGCAGCCCGCCCGCGGTCCGCCTGCTGCGAGAGCGCGGCTTCGACGCCGTACAGCTCGCGGGCGGCATGCTGGCGTGGCGCGCGGCGCGGCTGCCCGAGTCCCGCCGCTGACGCCCGAGCGGCCTAATGAAGCGCGCTCGGCGGCGGGCGTACGAGCCGGGAGAGCCCGTGCATCGCCTCGACGGTGGCGAGCAGCTCGAGCGCGAGCCGCGCGCACGGGGGACAGCGGGCGACGTGGAGCCTGACGCGGACCAGGACGGCAGGATCGCGCTCTCCGTCGATCAGCTCGGAGAGCCGTTCTGAGAGCTCGTCGCAGCGCAGCGGGGCGAGCGTGCCGGAGAGCATGGCGGGCACCTCCCGTGACTCGCCACGTACGAGCCCCGCGCCGCGGCCTGGAGCCAGGCCCTGCGGGGGCTAAACGGCCGATCATGATTCGCTAACAGGCGAGCGAAGCGAGCCCGCCGGGGCGACGCCGCGGAAGCGGCGAAGCCGCCCGCGGCGTCGCACGGGACCCGGCGAGCCGGGGTGGGGCCCCGACGAGCTTCGCTCGGCGGGGCGGGGGCGCAGCCCCCGTTAAAGTGCCCGCTCGTGCTTGGGCGCGTCCCTCACTGCCCGGGCGGACTCCTCGGCCCGCTGCGTCTTGAGCTTCTTCATCCGCTTGCGGATGAGCTCGCGCTTCAGGCTCGAGAGGTGGTCCACGAACAGCGTGCCCTGGAGGTGGTCGGTCTCGTGCTGGAGCGCGATGGCGAGCAGGTCGTCGGCCTCGAGCTCGAACGGCTTGCCGTGGTAGTCGAGCGCTCGCACCCAGACCTTCGCGGCGCGGTCGACGTCCTCGGCCTCGCCGGGGATCGACAGGCACCCCTCGGTCCAGGTCGTCTCCCCCTCGTAGCGGACGATCTCCGGGTTCACGAGGTGGAGGAGCTTCTGCCCTTCCTGCCGCGGCGAGGTGTCGATGACGATGACGCGCTTCAGCACCGCGATCTGCGGCGCGGCGAGGCCGACGCCGTCGGCGGCGTACATGGTCTCGGCCATGTCGTCGAGCAGGCGGCGGATGGAGTCGTCCACCCGATCGACGGGCTTCGCGACCTCCTTGAGGATCGGGTCGGGCCAGATGACGATTTCACGCACCATGAGGTCAGGTCACTCCAACGAGTCCGGCCGCTTTCTTAATCCATGCGCGGGCCGGCCGCACCTCCCCGGCGCTCATTCACCCAGGCCGCCGAGGTACTCCGCGCGGAGCCGGTCGTCTGCGAGCACCTCGCGGGCGTCCGTGACGACGCCCTGGATCTCGTCGAGGACGGCGGGGAGGCCCTCTCCGCGCAGGCCCGCGTGCCGCGCGGCGTCGAGCTCGGCGGACAGGCGTTCGGCCGCCTCCCGGACCTCGTGCGGGGTGCACAGGCGGCCGAGCCCGAGGATGGTGAAGTAGTCGGCGCGTCGCACCTGATCGAGCTTCTCGCGGATCCGCGCCACGTCGATGGCCGCCGTGGCCGCGGCCACGGGGCGGCCCCCCTGCAGCACCCGGACGCGCAGCACCTCCACGAGGACGAGGGCGGCGAGGACCTGGCGGGTCGAGAGCGCGTCGAGCGGGCTCGCCGCGACGATCTCGTCGAGCGTCCGGAGGCCGTCGGCGAGCGAGACGGCGCGCCGCTCCTCCGGCGAGAGGCCGAGGTCCGCGACCGCGGGCGCGCCCTCGGCGGGGACGAGGAGGGTGCCCGGGCCACCGAGCACCTCGTCGACGCGCGCGGCGAGCCAGCGGCGCCTAACGCCCTCGACGGCGAGCGCGAGCGGGCCGCGCTCGAGGGCGATGCGCTCCTCGGGCGGCACGTGCGCCGCGGCCCAGCGGAACCGCGCCTCCGGCTCGGCGAAGACGCCGAACACGACCTCCTCGACGCGGCGGCGCACGAGCGAGGTGAGCTCCGTCGGCTTCAGGAACCCGCGCTCGAGCAGGAGCAGCGCCGCCCGGCGCGAGGGAAGCGCCGCGGCGGCGGCCGCGATCTGGCGGTGCTGGTCGCGCGTGAGGAGGCCGAAGCGGAGCGCCAGCTCCTCGATGCGGTCGGACGGATCGCCGCTCGTCGCGCCGACGACGCGGCCCTCCTCGAGATGGATCGAGCGCGACGCCTCGCCCTGGACGTCGATGCGGCCGCTCGCCTTCGTGCGCGCCGCGAGCGCGAGGAGCCGCGGGGCGGGCAGGTCGGCGAGGGTCCCGCTGCGGAGCTCGGCCGGCGGCGGGGGAAGCCGGGGGGTGGCGGCGTCGGGCTCGGGCGGATCCAGGAACTCCGGGGGCGCGGCCGCAGGCGCGTCGGCGGGCTCGCGGCCGCGCAGGGCGGCCACGCGCCGCCGCGCCGCGTCGTCGGACGGCGACGTGGCGGGGGCGGCGCGGAACGGGGCCAGAGCCTCGTCGGGGAACGGGAACGCCTCCGGCTCGCGGGCGGCCTCCTCGGCGATCCGGCGGAGCTCCTCCTCCGCGTCCTCCCTGCGCCGCGCCTCCTCGGCGCTGCGCCGGCGCAGGTCCTCCATCTCGGTGCGAGCGCTCTCGATCGCGCGGCGCAGCGTCTCTTCCTCCGCCTCGCGCCTGCGCGCCGCCTCCTCGGCCTCGGCGCGCGCCTCCTCGTCCGCGATGCGCCGGAGCTCCTCCGCGGCCTGCTCCTCGGCGGCGGCGCGCGCGATGACGCTCTGGATGCGCTGCTCCGCGGCGCGTCGCTCCTCCTCGAGCTGCACCCGGAGCCGCTCGAGCTCGCCCTCGAGCCGCCGGCGAGCGTCCGCCTCGCTCGCCGCCTTCTCCTCCGCGTCTCGCGCGCGGCGGGCCTCCTGGTCCGCCTCCCGGCGCGCGCGCTCCTCGGCGTCCCGGCGCTCCGTCTCGGCGCGGCGG
>NZ_JALCZC010000073.1:0-22013 GCF_022690805.1 Anaeromyxobacter sp. SG66 | reverse complement strand
GATCCACGAGTCGAACGGCCCCGCCCTCGCGGCGGCGGTGCGCGAGGCGGGCGGCGATCCGCTGCTGCTCCCGATCGCCGGCGACGCGCCGGACGCGCTCGCCCGCGCCCTCCGCTCGGCGCGCGGGCTCGACGCGCTCGTCACGACGGGCGGGGTCTCGGTCGGCGCGCGCGACCTCGTCCGCGCCGCGCTCGAGCGCGCCGGGGCCCGGCTCGACTTCTGGAAGGTCGCGATGCGGCCGGGGAAGCCGTTCACCTTCGGGCTGTGGGATCGCACGGCGGTGTTCGGGCTGCCGGGCAACCCGGCGAGCGCGCTCGTGACGTTCGAGCTGTTCGCCCGGCCCGCGCTCCGCGCCCTCGCCGGCCTCCCCGGGAGCGGCCGGACCACCGTCAGGGCCCGCCTCGCCGCCGCGCAGGAGAAGCCGGCCCAGCTCACGGTGTACCTGCGCGCTCGGGTCCGGCGGCGCGCAGGCGGCCTCGTCGTCGAGCCGCTCCGCACCCAGCTCTCCGGCCACCTCACCTCGGTCGCGGGCCACGATGCACTGGTGGTGCTGCCTGCCGGGCGCTCGCGGCTGGCCCGCGGCGCCGAGGTCGAGACCGTGCTCCTACAGGCTCCCCCCGAGCCATGATGGGGGAGCTTCACTCGGTGCGAAGCCGCGAGCGCAGGGCGCGCGGAGCGTCGCGAAGCGCCTCGCCCCGCGCTCCGCGCGACCGCTGACTGCGCCACGCGCCGGGCTTCGACTTTCTTCCCCGGGTCGCGCGGACGGGGGACAGTTCCTCTCGACGTCATCTCTGGCCACCCCGCGCTCATGGTGGTATTGCTCTCGGTGCGGAACGCGCAAAGTTGCCTTGCGGATTCCGCAACTCACCTCGGGGGGCAGCTCGCAGGAGTCGCAATCAGATGCCAGGTCTCGCAGACAAGTTCGCAGTGAACCTCAAGAGCGAGCGGCTCCGCCGCAAGCTCTCCCAGGAAGCCCTCGCCGCCAAGGCGGGCCTCTCGGTCTCGTACATCTCGATGCTCGAGCGCGGGCAGCGCACGCCGCCGCTCGACACGCTGGAGTCGCTCGCGAAGGCGCTGGCGGTCTCGCCGACGTCCCTCCTCTCCTGAACCTCCGTGCCCCGTTCGCGGCCCCGACCGAGCGCCCGACGTGCGCTCGCCGGGGCCGCGGCGCATGGGGGCGCCGCGACGGCGGCGCCCGCCCTCACCCTGGCGTGCAGGCGTGCATCCCGCCGGGAGATCGCTTATGTTCCTCGCCTCTTACGAACCCTCGGGGCAAGGAGACGGAATGGCTCGCATGGTGATGTGCAAGAAGCTCGGCAAGGAGCTGCCGGGGCTCACCTTCAAGCCCTTCCCGAACGAGCTCGGGCAGCGGATCTACGACTCGATCTCGCAGGACGCCTGGAAGCTCTGGCTCGAGCACTTCAAGATGATCATGAACGAGTACCGGCTCTCGCCCGCCGATCCGCGGACGAGCGAGATCCTGTACCAGCAGGCGGAGCAGTTCTTCTTCAGCGAGGGCGCGCAGCTCCCGCCCGACTACCGCCCGCCCCGCTCGAAGGGCTAGCGCGGATCGTCTCGACGCGTCCGGGCCGTTCCGGCGGCTCGGTCACGGGTGCACCGCGTGCGCTCTCCCGGCGACATCCTGCTCGTCTCCACCTACGAGCTCGGGCACGCGCCGCACGGCGTGGCCCTCCCCAAGGCGTTCCTGGAGCGCGCCGGCTTCGCGCCCGCGGCGCGCGACCACGCGGTCGAGCGCCGCCACCCCCCCCCCCGGCCGCGCGCGCCGGCTGGGCGCCCGCGGCGCTCGCCCTCGGGGTCGAGCGCCTCGACCCCGCCCGCGTGCGGCGCGCGCGGCTCGTGGCGCTGTCGGTCCCGATGCACACCGCGCTCGTGCTCGGCCTCAAGGCCGCGGCGCGGATCCGCGCCCTCGCCCCCGGCGCCGTCCTCTGCTTCCACGGGGTCTACGCGCCCCTCAACGCCGACCTGCTCGTCGCCGCCGGCGCGGCGGCGGTGCTCGGCGGGGAGTCCGACGAGGAGCTCGTCTTGCTCGCGCGCGCGATCGAGCAGGGCGCGCCGCTCGACCGGTTCGTGGAGCGCGGCGGCGCGGCGGCGCTCCGGCGCCGGCTCGACTACCCCGTCCCGAGCCGCGAGGGGCTCCCGCCACCCGAGCGCTACGCGCGGCTCGCAGGGGCCGACGGCGCGCTCCGCCTCGCCGGCTACACGGAGGCGAGCCGCGGCTGCAAGCACCGCTGCCGGCACTGCCCGCTCCCGGCCGTCTACGACGGGCGCTTCTTCGCGGTCCCCGTCGAGGCGGTCGTGGAGGACGTCGCCCGCCAGGTGGCGCAGGGCGTGGAGCACGTCACCTTCGGCGATCCGGACTTCCTGAACGGCCCCGCGCACGCGCTCCGCGTCGCGCGCGCGATCCACGCCCGCTTCCCGGCGCTCACGTTCGACTTCACCGCCAAGGTCGAGCACCTCCTCGGCGCGCCGGCTGCGCTCCGCGAGCTCGCCGGGCACGGGGCGCTGTTCGTGACCTCCGCGGTCGAGTCGTTCTCCGACGAGGTCCTCTCCAGGCTCGCGAAGGGCCACACCCGGGCCGACGCGCTCGCCGCGTTCGAGCTCGCGGCCGCGTCGGGCGTGCCGCTGCGCCCCTCGCTCCTCCCGTTCACCCCCTGGGCGACGCTCGACGACTACCTGGAGCTCCTCGACCTCCTCGAGGCGCGCGGGTGGATGCAGAACCTCGACCCCGTCCAGCTCTCGATCCGGCTGCTCGTCCCGCCGGGCTCGCTGCTCGAGGGCGAGCCGAGCATCCCGTTCGACGGGCTCGACGCCGCGGGGCTCACCTGGCGCTGGCGCCACCCCGACCCGCGCATGGACTCGCTGCAGGCGCGGGTGGCGGCGGAGGTGGCGGCCGGGTCGACCTCGGGCGAGCCTCCCCTCGCGACGGTCGCCCGGGTGAAGGCGCTCGCGCTCGCCTCGGCCGGGCGACCCCATGGCCACGTCCGCGTGCTCGCCCCGGACCAGCGGCGGGTGCCGCGCCTCACCGAGTCCTGGTTCTGTTGAGCTGAGCCCACCGCGGGGCAGTTGGCTCCGCTCGAGTGACCCTCTCACACCGCGGCGCCGCACCCGCGCCGAGCTCCTCGACCGGGAGTCGCGCCTCCCCTGACGCCGTCGCGAGAGCAGGCGGGCTCGAGCCCTGCCGCCTGGGGCCCACCCGCCCGCCTGGGGCGGAGGATCCCGTTCCGGGCGCGTCTCCGTGACGCGCGGCGGCGCGCGCGTGACGCGGCGCGGCGCTCCTGCGGCCCCGTCCGGACCGCGCACGGGGTCGCCATTTCTTGGCATACCGATCAACCCGTGCGTACGACCGGACGCACGACGCGGAGCGCCGGTCGCCCACTTGCCGCGAGGCGGGGCGGACCGGAGGTGCTGGAGTCTCGAGACTCATGGCCGAGCGCAAGGACATCCGCACGTTGCCCGGGCCGTACCGGCGGCTCCACGACATCCTCGCCGTGCACCTCCCCGGCGATCGGATCATCGCCGATCCGCTCCGTTGCCTCGCGTTCGGCACGGACGCGAGCTTCTATCGGCTCATCCCGAAGCTCGTCGTGCAGCTCCGGTCCGCCGACGAGGTCGCCCGCCTCCTCTCCGAGACCGGCGCGCTCGGGCTGCCCGTGACCTTCCGCGCGGCGGGCACGAGCCTCTCGGGCCAGTCCATCTCCGACTCCGTGCTCGCGCTCGTCGCGGGGGGCTTCCGCGGGCTCTCCGTGCTGGACGGGGGCGCGCGCGTCGTCTGCGAGCCCGGCGTCATCGGCGCCGACGTGAACCTCGCGCTCGCGCCGTACGGGCGAAAGCTCGGCCCCGACCCCGCCTCGATCGGCGCGTGCATGGTGGGCGGCATCGCCGCGAACAACTCCTCCGGCATGTGCTGCGGGACGGCCCAGAACACCTACCGCACCGTGGAGAGCATGAAGGTGGTCCTGGCGGATGGGACCGCCCTCGACACCGCCGACCCCGAGTCGCGCGCGCGGCTCGCCCGTGCCCGCCCCGAGCTCGTGCGCGGCCTCGCGGAGATCCGCGACGAGATCCGCGCCGACCCCGCGCTCCGCGCGCGCATCGCCGAGAAGTTCCGCATCAAGAACACGACCGGCTACGCGCTCAACGCGTTCGTGGACTTCGAGGATCCGATCGACATCCTGCTGCACCTCCTCGTCGGCTCGGAGGGGACGCTCGCCTTCATCGCCGAGATCACCTACCGCACAGTCGAGGAGCAGCCGCACAAGGCCAGCGCGCTCGCCTTCTTCCCCGACATCGGCGAGGCCGCCCGCGCCACCCAGCTCCTCGCCGGCGGCCCGGTCGCTGCCGTCGAGCTCATGGATCGCGCGTCCCTGCGCGCCGTGGAGGGGAAGCCGGGGATGCCGCCCGAGCTGCGCGGCCTCGTGGAGGGCGCCGCCGCCCTGCTCATCGAGACGCGCGCCGGCTCCGCCGCCGCGCTCGAGGAGCAGATCGCCGCGTGCCAGCTGCGGATGGCGCCCGTCCCGGCGCTCTACCCGGTGAGGTTCACGCCGGTGAAGGCGGAGTACGAGCGGCTCTGGGACGTGCGGCGCGGCCTCTTCCCCGCGGTCGGCGCGGCGCGGCGCGTCGGCACGACCGTCGTGATCGAGGACGTGGCGTTCCCGATCGCGCGCATGGCGGAGGGCACGCTCGACCTGCGGCGGCTGCTCGGGGAGCACGGCTACGGGGACGCGATCATCTTCGGGCATGCCCTCGACGGGAACCTGCACTTCGTCTTCACGCCCGACTTCGGGGACGTCGAGGAGGTGACGCGCTACGCGCGCTTCATGGACGACGTCTGCCAGATGGTCGCGAGGAAGTACGACGGCTCGCTGAAAGCGGAGCACGGGACGGGCCGCAACATCGCGCCGTACGTCGAGCTCGAGTGGGGCGCGAAGGCGTACGGGCTCATGCGGCGCGTGAAGGCCCTCTTCGACCCCGGGACGCTCCTCAACCCCGGCGTGATCATCAACGGCGACCCGGGCGCCCACCTGAAGGCGCTGAAGCCGCTGCCGCGCGCGCACCCGATCATCGACCGGTGCATCGAGTGCGGGTTCTGCGAGCCGCGCTGCCCGTCGCGCGAGCTCACGACGACGCCGCGGCAGCGCATCGTGGTCCAGCGCGAGATCGCGCGGCTGCGCGTCACCGCCGAGGACCCCGAGCGGCTGCGGCGCCTCGAGGCGGACTACGCCTACATGGGCGAGGAGACCTGCGCGACCGACGGCCTGTGCGCCACCGCCTGCCCCGTCGCGATCGACACCGGCGCGCACACGAAGTGGCTCCGGGCGCAGCGGCACGCCGAGGACGGCGCGGCGGCGACCGCGGCCGCGGAGCACTTCGCGGTGGTGGGCTCGGTCGCGCGCGCGGCCCTCGGCGTCGCGAACGCGGCGCACGCGGTGCTCGGGACCACCGCGATGAGCGCCCTCGCGCGCGGGGCGCGGCGGGCGAGCCTGGGGAGGCTCCCGCTCTGGAGCACCGCGATGCCGCGGCCCGTCCGGCCGCGCCTCGCCCCCACCGCGACCGGCGCCGACCTCCGCGTCGTCTACTTCCCGAGCTGCGTCGCCCGGACCATGGGGCCCGCGCGCGGCGACGAGGCCCCGCCGGTCTACGCCGCGCTCTCCTCGCTCCTCGCCAAGGCCCGCTGCGACGTGGTCTTCCCGGACCGGATGGAGGACCTCTGCTGCGGCATGCCCTTCGAGTCGAAGGGCTTCCCCGCCCAGGCGGAGCGGAAGGGCCGCGAGCTCGAGGCGGCGCTCCTGGCCGCGAGCGAGGGCGGCGAGCTCCCGATCCTCTTCGACACGAGCCCCTGCGCCTACCGGATGAAGCACCTCGTCGCCGGATCGCTCGCCATCTTCGACCCGGTCGAGTTCATCGATCGCTTCCTCCTCCCCCGCCTCTCGCTCGCGCGCGAGCCCGGGCCCGTCGCGCTCCACGTCACGTGCAGCGCGGTCAAGGCGGGGCTCTCGGAGACCTACCGCCGCGTCGCCGCCGCGTGCGCGGAGCGGGTTGTGGTCCCCGCCGGCGTGGGGTGCTGCGGGTTCGCGGGAGATCGCGGCTTCACGCATCCGGAGCTGAACGCGTCCGCGCTCGCGGCGCTGCCCGCCGCGCTGCCCCCGGAGTGCCGGGCCGGGTACTCGTCCTCGCGCACCTGCGAGATCGGCCTCTCCGCGCACGCCGGCGTCCCCTACCGGTCGCTCGCCGTGCTCGTCGACCGCTGCGCGTCCACGCCGTCCGCGGCCCGACTCCCGGAGGCGCGCGGGCGCCTCGGCACCGCCGCCGCGCCGTCGGAGGAGACGCCCTCGTGACCCCGTCCTCCACCACGCCGCCCGGCGGCCTCGCGGCGGCCACCTCGATCGTCCCGGAGCTGCAAGCAGCCCTCGTCTGCACCCACCAGGCAGTCATCGCGCGGGAGGGAACCGCATGTACCACCAGAACTACAATCCGCTGGGGAACGCCTTCCTCTCCACGCTCGTGGCGGCGATCCCCATCCTGACCCTGCTGTACTTCATCGCGCTCCACCCGCACCGCGACGAGCTCGGGCGGCGCCACCTCGGCATCGCGGCGCCGTACGCCGCGCTCTACGGCGTCATCGCGGCCTTCCTCGTCTCGTGCCTCCCGTTCGGCATGCCGGTGACCTCGGCCGTCTCCGCGTTCGCGTACGGGTCGCTCTCGGGCTTCCTGGGGATCATCTGGATCGTGCTCGCGGCGATGTTCCTCTACACGATGACGGTGATCACCGGGAAGTTCGAGATCGTGAAGGAGTCGATCATCCACATCTCGTTCGACCGCCGCCTCCAGGTGCTCCTCATCGCCTTCTCCTTCGGCGCGATCATCGAGGGCACCTCCGGCTTCGGCACCCCGGTCGCGATCGCGGGCGCCGTCATGGTCGGCCTCGGCTTCTCCCCCTTCCAGTCCGCGGTGCTGAACCTCCTCGCGAACACCGCCCCCGTGGCGTGGGGCGCGATCGGCACGCCGATCGTCACGCTCGCGGCGGTGAGCGGCCTCGATCAGGTGACGCTCTCGGCGATGGCCGGCCACCAGCTCCCCTTCGCGTCGCTGCTCGTCCCGTTCTGGCTCGTCGTCACCTTCGTCAAGATGGAGGGCGGCACGTGGAAGGAGGCCTTCGAGGTCTGGCCGGCGACGCTCGTCTCCGGCGCCTCGTTCGCGATCATGCAGTACTTCGCCTCCGGCACGAACTCCTTCCACCTCATGACCGACGTCGTCTCCGGCGTCTTCTCCGTCGTCTGCACCGCGCTCTTCCTGCGCTTCGTGTGGCACCCGAAGACGCGCTTCCTCCTGCGCTCCGAGCGCGAGGCGCGCGCCCGCGCCGCCGCGGCGAGCGTCGGGGCGGCCGGCCGCGACACGACCGACCACTCGTGGGAGTACCCCTACACGGTCCGTCAGACCGTCTACGCGTGGCTGCCGTGGGCGATCCTCATCGCCGCGTGCGCGCTCTGGGGCATGCCGTCGTTCAAGGCGTTCCTCAACAACCTCCTCGCCGACGCGAAGTTCTCGACGACGCTCCTCGGGTCCAAGTTCAGCGGCACGCTCTCGCTCCCGGGCTGGGACATGCCCGCGCTCCACAACCTCGTGCAGCGCATGCCCCCCGTCGCCCTGCCGAACGCCAAGCCCGAGGCCGCGCGGTTCACCATCAACTGGCTCTCGGCCGCGGGCACCGGCGTGTTCGTCGCCGCCATCCTCTCCGGCCTCGCGCTCCGCATGACCGCGGCCCAGTGGAAGGACGCCACGAGCCGGACCCTCCACCGCATGAAGATCCCGGTCCTCGTCATCGGGCAGGTGCTCGGGCTCGGCTACCTCACGCGCTACTCGGGCACCGACGCGGTCCTCGGGCTCGCGTTCACGAAGGCGGGCTTCATGTACCCGTTCTTCGCCGCCTACCTCGGCTGGCTCGGCGTCTTCCTGACCGGCTCGGACACCGCCTCGAACGCGCTCTTCGGGAGCCTCCAGCGCATCACCGCCCAGCAGCTGAAGCTGAACGAGATCCTCATCGTGGCGACGAACTCGACGGGCGGCGTGATGGGCAAGATGATCGACGCGCAGTCGATCATGGTCGCGTGCGCCGCCTGCTACGAGAGCCCGAAGGAGCGGACGCACGCGCTCGGCCCGATCTTCCGCACCGTCTGGTGGCACTCGATCGCGCTCGCCGCGTTCATCGGGATCATCGCGATGCTGCAGGCCTACGTCTTCCCCGGGGTCATCCCGGTGCCGCCGCCGAAGTGACCCCCCACCGCCGAGGGGCGGCGCTCGCCGCCCCTCCGCCCGAGGCCACGTGAAGGTCGCCCTCTTCATCCCCTGCTACGTCGACCAGCTCTACCCGCAGGTCGGGCTCGCCACCGTGCGCGTGCTCGAGAAGCTCGGGGTGGACGTCGTCTACCCCGAGGAGCAGACCTGCTGCGGCCAGCCCATGGCGAACGCCGGCTTCGCCGCCGACGCGGCGCCGCTCGCGCGCCGCTTCCTCGAGGTGTTCGGCGGGTTCGAGCACGTCGTCTGCCCGTCCGGGAGCTGCGCGTCGATGGTGCGAAACCACTACGACGCGCTCGTCCCCGGCGCGCCCGGGCTCGAGGCCGTGAAGCGCGCGACCTACGAGCTCTGCGAGTTCATCACCGACGTGCTCGGGCTCGGGCGCATCGCCGGCCGGTACCCGCGCAAGGTCGGGCTGCACCAGAGCTGCCACGGCCTGCGTGAGCTCCGGCTCGGCAGCGCCAGCGAGCTGATGGAGGCGCGCTACAGCAAGGTCGCGAGCCTCCTCTCCTCGCTCGAGGGCATCGAGCTCGTGCCGCTCACGCGCGCCGACGAGTGCTGCGGGTTCGGGGGCACGTTCGCCGTCGTCGAGGAGGCGGTCTCCTGCATGATGGGGCGCGACCGGATCGCCGACCACGTGAGGGCGGGCGCCGAGATCGTCACCGGCACCGACGTGTCCTGCCTGATGCACATGGATGGCCTCGCGCGGCGGGCGAAGGCGCCCCTCGCGTTCCGGCACGTCGCCGAGGTCCTCGCGGAGGCCATGCCATGAGCGACTCGCTCCCGGTGCTCCGGTCGGGCGGGGCCGACCACGCGCAGCGCGCGGCCGCCTTCCTGCGGGACGAACCCCACGTCCACTGGCACGACCAGGCGGTCTGGTTCGTGCGGGCGAAGCGCGACCGCGCCGCGTCGGCCGTGCCCGAGTGGGAGCGGCTCCGCGAGGTGGCCTCGCGCATCAAGGCGCACACCCAGTCGAGGCTCGCCGACTACCTCGAGGAGTTCGAGCGGAACGCCACGGCGGCGGGCGCGGTCGTCCACTGGGCGCGCGACGCCGACGAGCACAACGCGATCGTCCACCGCCTCCTCGCCGAGCGCGGCGTGACCCGCCTCGTGAAGTCGAAGTCGATGCTCACCGAGGAGTGCCACCTGAACCCGTACCTCGAGGCCCGCGGGATCGAGGTGACGGACACGGATCTCGGCGAGCGCATCGTGCAGCTCGCGAAGGAGCCGCCGTCGCACATCGTGATGCCGGCGATCCACAAGAAGAAGGAGGAGATCGGGGAGCTGTTCCACGAGAAGATCGGCACGCCCGCGGGGCTCGCCGACCCGACCCGCCTCACCGAGGCCGCCCGCGGCCACCTGCGCCAGCGGTTCATGGCGGCGCAGGCGGGGCTCACCGGCGTGAACTTCGCGGTGGCCGAGACGGGCGGGATCGTCGTCTGCACGAACGAGGGCAACGCCGACATGGGCACCTCGCTCCCGCCCCTCCACATCGCGTGCATGGGCGTGGAGAAGGTCATCCCGCGGCTCGAGGACCTGGCCGTGTTCCTGCGGCTCCTCGCGCGGTCCGCGACCGGTCAGCCCTGCACCACCTACACCACCCATTTCCTCGGCCCGATGCGCGGCGGCGAGCTGCACGTCGTGGTCGTCGACAACGGGCGGAGCGCGCTCCTCGCCAGGGAGCAGTACCGCCGCGCGCTCCACTGCATCCGCTGCGCCGCGTGCATGAACACCTGCCCCGTGTACCGGCGGAGCGGTGGCTACAGCTACACGTACACGATCCCCGGGCCCATCGGGATCGTCCTCGCGAGCGCGCGCGGCGGCGACGCCCATGCGTCGCTCCCCTTCGCCTCCAGCCTCTGCGGCTCGTGCGACGACGTGTGCCCGGTGAAGATCCCGCTCCACGAGCAGATCCTCGGGAGCCGCCGCGATCTCGCCGAGCGCGGCGCACAGCCCGCCTCGAAGCGGCTCGGCATGCGGCTCGCCGCGTTCGTGCTGCGCACGAAGCTGGCCTACCTCGTCGCCGGCGCGGTGGCGCGCTTCCTCGGGCGACACCTGCCGCGCGGCGTCCTCTACGCCCGCTGGAACGTCTGGGGACGACAGCGCGAGCTGCCGCCGATGCCGGCGCAGAGCTTCCGGGAGCTCTACCGGAAGGAGCGGAGGCCGCGTGTCTAGCCGGGAAGAGATCCTGCAGAGGCTGCGCGCGGCGGCGCCGCCGCCGGCGGAGCGCGCGGAGACGGGGGGCCTCGCCGCCCCCTTCGCCGACCGGCGCGCGCAGTTCGAGGCCGCGGTCGTCGCCGTCGCCGGCGCCGCGGTGCGGGTCGCGACCGGCGCGGCGCTCGCCGCGGAGGTGGCGGCGCTCGCGGAGCGGCTCGGCGCGAAGCGCGTCGCCTCGGCAGTGACGGACGCCGGTCCGGGGAACGTGGCGCTCGACGCGCTCGGCGATCCCCACGAGCTCGAGGGCATCGACCTGGCGGTGCTGCCGGGCGTCTTCGGGGTGGCCGAGAACGGCGCGGTGTGGGTGTCCGGCGCGTCGCTCCACGACCGCGCCGTGTTCGTGGTGACGCAGCACCTCGCGCTCGTCGTCCCCGCGGCGGAGATCGTGAACGACATGCACGAGGCCTGCGCGCGGGTGGCGGCGCTGCCGCGCGGCTACGGCCTCTTCATCGCCGGCCCGTCGAAGACCGCCGACATCGAGCAGGCGCTCGTCATCGGCGCGCACGGCGCCCGCTCCTGCACCGTGTTCGTCGTCGGCTGAGGCGGGGTAGTCGTCGTCGGCCGGTGGTCGTCGTCAGTCGATGAGGCCCCGCGCCCGCGCGAGCCGCGCGAGCCGCTCCTTCAGCCGCTCGAACTTCTTCCGGAGCGTCGCGACGCTCCTCGGGTCGGCGTCTCCCAGCTGCACGAGCGACACCTCCTCCCACGGGAGCTGCTGATCCACCCGCAGCACGAGGAGCGACTGCTCCTCGGGGGAGAGCGCCTCGCGGAGCGCCTCGAGCGAGCGGAGCTGTCCCTCGAGGCGGGGCTCCGTCGTGTGGAGCTCGGCGGCGAGCGCCGAGGCCTCCCCCGTCTCGAGCCGCCGGCCGTGCCGCCGGTAGCTGTCGTTCCGGACGCGGAGGGCGGCGTGCCAGGCCACCCGGTAACACCAGCTTCGCAGGGGGGCCTCGAAGCGAAACTCCGGGAGCCCGCGCCAGAGGTCCTCGGCGAACACCGAGAACGCGTCGCGCGCGTCGTCCTCGTCCCGGATGATCGAGCGGAGATAGCGCAGGACGTGCGGCCCCAGCTCGCGCAGGACCTCGGTGGCGGCCCCCCGCACGTCGTCCGCGGCGAGCAGTTCCCGCGTCCTCTGCTCCAGCCGTCCCCCGGGTCCCACGCACCGTCGAGGATATGATGGCTGCCGTGCAGAGGAATCCGTGATGTCCCCGGCGCCCCGTCGGGGCGCACGGACCGCCGGGCGCTCAGACGGTCGGCAGGGGCGCGCGGATGTCGAGCTCCAGCCGGCGATGCCCCTCGCGCAGCGCCGCCTCCACCGCGGCCGGCGACTCGGCCTTGGCGAAGAGGAAGCCCAGGTACGCCTCGCCCTCGGGCAACGGCACCACCTCGCGCCCCACCTCGGCCGTCACGACGAGGTCGACGACGTCCGGCACCGCCCTCGCCGCCTCCAGGCCGCGCACGGCGTGGAGGATCCCGCGCCGGGGGATGGGGATCATCATCACGCCCGAGGCGCGCTGCTCGCGCCGGATCGACTGGAGCGGCAGCCCCACCGCGTGGGCGACGAGGACCTCCTCGAGCGTCAGCCCGGCCCCGAAGCGGAGCGTGCGCGAGCAGAGCCCGCCGATCGAGCGCGCCGCGATCTCGAGGACCACCGGGCCGGCCGGGGAGAGCCGCAGCTCCGCGTGCACCGGGCCCTCGCGGAGCCCGAGCGCCCGCGCTCCGTCCGCGACGACCCGCTCCACCTCGCGCTGGAGCGCGGCCGGGTGACGCGACGGCGTGACGTACAGGGTCTCCTCGAAGTACGGGCCGTCGAGCGGATCCGGCTTGTCGAAGAGCGCGAGCACCTCGAGCGTCCCGCCGCGCAGGAGCCCCTCGAGCGCGACCTCCGCGCCGGGGACGAACGCCTCCACGAGCACCTCGTGCGCCTCGTCCTCGCCGCGCGGGCGCCGCTCCGCCTTCGTGTCGCGCAGGAGCCGTGCGATCCGCCGCCAGGCCGCCACGAACCCGGCCGCATCGTCGGCGCGGATGACCCCGCGACTCGCCGAGAAGATGAGCGGCTTCAGGACGCACGGGTACGGGCTCGACCGCGCCGCCGCCTCCGGATCACCGTCGAGGTCGTGCAGGGCGAACTCCGGCACGGGTACGCCCGCCGCCCTGAGCGCCGCTCGCATCGCGTGCTTGTTCGCCGCCCGCCGCGCGGCCTCCGGCGGGTTGTGGGGCAGCCCGAGCCGCTCCGCCGCCAGCGCGGCGATGACGGCGGTGGGATCGCTCGCCGGCACGATCCCGCGGATCGGCCGCCGCGCCGCCGCCTCGACGATCTGCTCGGCCGCCCGCTCCGGCCGGCGGTAATCGAGCGGGATGAGATCCGGCTGGGCGCCGAAGGCGTCCTCGATCCGGTGGCACAGATCGCTTCCGACGACGAGCGGCACGCCCAGCCGGCGCGCGGCGGCCTGGAAGTCGTCGAGCCGGTAGCTCGTGGTGGGCACCAGGAGGAGGAGCTCGCCCGCGGGGGTCTTCATCGCGCGGAGTTATGCGACGGAGCGGGGCGGCGGGCAACCGGGAGAGGTGGTCCGGGTCGAGGTCGAGGTCGAGGTGCGAGTTTGCCCTCGGCCCTCGCTGCCGCCGTTCGGCTCGCCCTCAGCGCCTCCCCGCCGCCTCCCTCAGCTCCGCCCACACCCGCTCGACGTCGGCGCGCTCCGTGCCGGTCGCGCCGATCGACACGCGGATCATCTGCTTTCCCTTGAGCACGCTCGGCGTCACGTACGCGCGGCCACCGTCGTTCACCCGCCGCGCGATCCCCAGGTTGTGCTCGGCGAGCGCCCGCTCGTCCAGGGCGCCTCCGGGGACGTGGCGCAGGCACAGGGTCTGGAGCGGCACGGGCGCGAGCCGCTCCCAGCCGGTCGTGGCGTCCACCTGCTCCTTCAGCCACTGCGCGTTCGCGAGGTCGCGGCGGATGCGGGCCTGCATCGCGATGACGCCCTCGTCCACGAGGTGGAACCAGCCCTTGAGCGCGCGGAACCGGCGGCCGAGCGGGATGCCCCAGTCGCGGAAGTTGTTCACCACCGCGTCGTGCGCGGTCCGGAGGTACGACGGGTTCGTGCTCATGACGCGCACGAGGTGCTGCGGGTCGCGCACGAAGTAGGCGCTGAAGTCGAAGCCGATCCCCATCCACTTGTGCGGGTTGAACACGATCGAGTCCGCGCGCTCCACGCCCGCCCACATCCAGCGGCACTCCGGCAGCACCATCGCCGTGCCCGCGAGCGCGGCGTCCACGTGCAGCCACATCCCGTGGCGCTCGGCGAGCTCGGCCATGCCGGCCACCGGGTCGAGCGCGGTCGTGGACGTCGTGCCGGTCGCGGCCACGAGGGCGCACGGCCTGTTCCCCCTCGCGAGGTCCTCCGCGACGGCGCGCTCGAGGAGATCGAGCCGGAGCGCGTGCGCGTCGTCCGTCCCGACGAGCCGCAGGTGCGCCTTGCCGAAGCCGGCGAGCAGCGCCGCCTTCTCGATCGAGCTGTGCGCCTGGTCCGAGGCGTAGACGACGAGCGGCGCCGCTCCGGCCTGGAGGCCCGCCCCGTTCTGCGAGAAGCCGCTCGCCCGCTCCCGGGCGCAGAGGAGCGCCGTGAGCGTGGAGGTGGAGGCGGTGTCCTGCACGACGCCGACGAGCTCGGGCGGGAGCCCGATCATCCGGCGGATCCAGCCCATCACGACCTCCTCCACCTCGGTCGCCGCGGGAGAGGTCTGCCAGCTCATCCCCTGCGCGCCGAGGCCGGCCGCGACGAGATCGCCGAGGACGGAGGCGAGGCTCGTGTTCGAGGGGAAGTAGGCGAAGAAGGCGGGGTGATTCCAGTGAGTGATGCCGGGGAGGATGGCGTCGTCGAGCGCGGCGATCGCCTCGGCCAGCCGGCCACCTTCCGCGGGCGGCTCCGCCGGGAAGCGCGCGCGGATGGCGCCGGGCGCGACGGGGCTCATGACGGGCAGGGACGGCAGCCGTTCGCGGTAGTCGGCGACCCAGTCGACGAGCGCGTGGCCGAGCTTGCGGAACTCTTCGGGGGTCATGACCCCGAGTCTGCCCGATCGCGGGCGCCTCCGCGACGGCCGGGGGCGCTCCTCGGACGCGCAGTTTCCTTGACGCGAGCCCGCGGGCGGGGGCAGGTACGGGCGCGGAGGGACTGAAGCGTGGACGTCCTCGTCATCGGCGGCAACCGGTTCGTCGGCTGGCTCCTCGGCTTCCGCCTCCTCGCGGCGGGCCATCAGGTCACCCTCCTCAACCGCGGCCGCCTGGCGGATCCGTTCGGCGGGCGCGTGGACCGGATCGTCGCGGACCGCACCTCGCGCGATCTCGGCCGCCTCCTCCAGGGCCGCCGCTTCGACGCGGTCGTGGATCTCGCCGCGTTCACCGGCGAGGACGGCCGGCGCGCTACGGAGCTGTTCCGCGACTGCGGCCACTACGTCATGGTCTCGACGGGCCAGGTCTACCTCGTGCGCGAGGGGGCGCCCGCGCCCGCGCGCGAGGAGGACTACGACGGGCCGGTGATGGCGCGCCCGGCGGACCCGGCCGACCTCGCCGACTGGGACTACGGCCTCGGCAAGCGCGCCTGCGAGGACGCGCTCGTCGCGGCGAGCGCGTTCCCCGCGACGCGCGTGCGCATCCCGATGGTGAACGGCGAG
This sequence comes from Anaeromyxobacter sp. SG66, assembly GCF_022690805.1. Taxonomy (NCBI): domain Bacteria; kingdom Pseudomonadati; phylum Myxococcota; class Myxococcia; order Myxococcales; family Anaeromyxobacteraceae; genus Anaeromyxobacter; species Anaeromyxobacter sp. SG66. Next base: position 6,821 of record NZ_JALCZC010000073.1, on the reverse strand, counting down.
CGCGACTACCACCGCCGGATGGAGTCGTACCTGTGGCGGCTCGTGGACGGCGGCCCGGTCATCCTGCCCGACGGCGGCGAGCACCGCGTCCGCCACGTCTACGGCGGCGAGGTGGCGCGCTTCCTCGTGGAGCTCCTCGGCCGCAAGGAGACCTTCGGGAAGGCCTACAACGTGGCGCAGCAGGAGACGCCCACGCTCGCCGAGCTCATGGCGCTCCTCCGCCACCACCTCGGCAGCGCCGCGGACGTGGTCGCGATCCCGTCGGAGCGAATCCGGGCCGCCGGCCTCGACCCGCTGCGGGTCTCGCCCTTCAGCGGCCGCTGGATGTCGTTCGTCGACCCGAGCCGCGCCTGGAACGAGCTCGGCTTCCGCCACGAGCCGCTCGAGATCTACCTCGGGAAGATCGTGGCGAGCTTCCTCTCCCACCCGCCGTCGGACAGGCCCGAGGGCTACTCGCGGCGCGACGTGGAGAGAGCGCTGGCCGCGCCCGGCGTCGGCCCCACCGCCTGACGCGCTCGAGTCCGCCCCTCGCGGGAGGGTCGGGCGGCGTCAGCCGGCCTGGCCCGCGGAGCGCTCGCCGGCCTGCGCGCGCGTCACGGCGCGGTGCCGCAGGATTCCCAGGCCGCCCGTCGCGACCTGACGCGCGCCGCCGCCCGCGCGCGCGACGGAGCGCGCCAGGCCGGGCCGCTCGGCCGCGACACGCCGGTAGAGCCGCTCGTGCTCGGCCACCATCCGCTCCACGGACAGCGCCTCCTCCACGAACCGCCGCCCCGCCTCGCCGAACGCGCTGGCACGGGCGGGCTCCGCGAGCACCTGCAGCATCGACGCCGCGAGCGCCGCGGGCGCACCCACCGGCACCACGAGCCCGCGCTCGCCGTGCCGGACGAGCTCCGCGTTCCCGCCGGCGTCGGTGACCACCATCGGCAGCCCCGCCGCCATCCCCTCGATCACCGCGTTCGAGAGCCCCTCCTGCGCGGACGACAGGACGCCGAGGGTCGCGCGGGCGAGCACGGCCGGGACGTCGGGGCGCCGGCCGAGGAAGAAGGCGTGACCGTCGAGCCCGAGCCGCGACGCGAGCGTCATGAGCCCGTCCACGCGGTCGCCCTCGCCCACGAGGAACGCGGCCAGGTCCGGGCGCTCGCGGCGCGCGATGGCGAGCGCCTCGAGGAAGTCCTCCTGCCGCTTCACCTCGTGGCGCATGTTCGCGACGATCACGGCGACCGGGCGGCCGCGCACGTCCGGCAAGGGCAGCGCGAGCCGCGCGGCGCGCGCCGCGTCGAACGCGTCGAGGTCGATCCCGTTCCGGACGAGCGAGACGCGGTCGGGCGGCACGCGCTCGTCGCCGATCACGAGGTCGAAGATCGCGCCGCAGTTCACGATCACCGCGTCGGCCGCGTGCGACAGCCCCGCGAGGACCGCGCGCTGCGCGGGGCTCTGGAGGTGGCCCAGGTCGAGCCGGCCGACGATCACGCCCGCGCCGGCGAGCCGCGCCGCGGGCACCGCGACGAACGCCGAGTAGAAGTCGTGGGCGTGGACGACCTGCACCCCGTCGCGCCGGAACGCCCGCGCGAGCTCTCCGACCGCCCGGAGGGCCCTGCGGCTCGCGAGCGAGCCGCCGAGCGGATGCCCCTCCGGCGTGAGGCCGAGCCCCTGCACTCGCGGGAGGAGCGGTCCGCGGAGCTCGAGGGCGTGCACCGAGAGGCGATGCCTCTTCATGAGGCCCCGCACCAGCTCGAGCAGCTGCACCTCGCCGCCGCCGATGTCGAACGAGTTGATGATCTCAGCGATTCGCAACGGCGGTCCCCCTCACGGATGAATTCTCGGCACGCGATCCACGGCCTGCCCTTCCCGAAGATGGTCCTTCCTTTCGCGGCGTCAGCAGCCGAGCGTTCATGTCGGCAGACACATGCTCCGTGGAGAAGTCTACGCATCCCTGGAGGGGGAGGCCCCGTCGAGCGCGACCGCAGCGCCGCGGCCGGCGCCGCGCGTCGCGATCCTGACGAGCCTTTACCCTCCGTCCGTCGGCGGCATCCAGAGCCACACCTTCTCCCTCGCGCGGGCGCTCGCCGCGAGGGGCGCCGAGGTCCACGTCGTCACGCGGCGCTCGCCCGGTTGCCCGGCGCACGCCGTGGAGGGCCGCCTGCACGTCCACCGCGTCGGGGCGCCTCCGGGAGCGCCGGGGCCGCTCGCGACCCTGGCCTACGTGGTCGCCGCGGCGCGCCGCGTCGCCTCGCTGCGGCCGCGCGTCGACGTCGTCCACGCGCACCAGCTCCTCTCGCCCTCCTCCGCCGCGCTCCTCCTCGCGGCGCTCACCGGTACGCCCATCCTCCTGAACCCCCACGCGTGCGGGGCCATCGGCGACGTGGGCGTCCTCTCCGCGACCGCGCTCGGCCGGCTGCGGCTCCGCGCGACCGTCGCGCGCGCCGACGCCTTCGTGGCGATCAGCGGCCCGATCCACGCGGAGCTCCGCGCGGCCGGCGTGCCGCCCGAGCGCATCCTCTCGATCCCGAACGGCGTGGACCTCGAGCGCTTCCGGCCCGCCGCGGCGGAGGAGCGCGCCGCGCTGCGCCGCGCGCTCGGGCTCCCCGCTGGACCGCTCGTCGTGTACGCCGGCCGGCTCTCCCCGGAGAAGGGCGTGGACGTGCTCGCCCGGGCCTGGCCGCGGGTCGTCGCGCGGCTGCCCGAGGCGCGGCTCTGGATGCTGGGCGACGGCGCCGAGCGCGCGCGCCTCGAGGAGCTCGCGCGGCGCGAGGGGGTGGAGACCTCGCTCGCGCTCCCGGGCCCTGTCGCCGACGTCGCGCCTTTCCTCCGCGCCGCCGACGCGGCGGTGCTGCCCTCGCGCACGGAGGGGATGCCGGTCGCGCTCCTCGAGGCGATGGCGTGCGCCGTTCCGGTCGTGGCCACCGCGGTGGGCGGGTCCGCGGAGGTGCTGCGCGACGGGGTGACCGGGCGGCTCGTGCCGCCGGAGCGTCCCGGCGCGCTCGCGGACGCGCTCGTGGAGGCGCTCCGCGATCCGGCGGCGCAGGAGCGCGCGCGCGCCGCCCGCGAGGAGGTCGCCGCCCGCTACGGGCTCGACCACGTCGCGGAGGTCTTCCTGGAGGTCTACTCGCGGCTCCGCCGGGATCCGGCCGCCGCCGGGGGATGAGAGAGCGGATGCCCCACACCGAGCCGAAGCCGCGGCGCCGCGGGCGCGTCGCGTACCTGATGTCCTGGTTCCCGGCGCCGACCGAGACCTTCATCCTGCACGAGATGCTCGAGCTCCGCCGCCGGGGGCTCGAGATCGACGTCTACCCGCTCCTCGGCGCCGCGCCCGGGCCCATGCACCCCGGCGCGGACGAGATGCTCGCGCACACGCGCTACCACCGCGGCCTCTCGCGTGAGGTCGCGGCGGCGCAGCTCCACTGGCTGCGCCGGAAGCCCCGCGCCTACCTGCGCGCCTGGGCGCGCGCGATCCGCGGCAACCTGCGCTCGCCGGGCTTCCTCGCCCGCGCCCTCGTGGTCGTGCCGCGCGCGGCGTTCATCGCGCGGGAGGTCGAGGCGGGCGGCCACGCGCACGTGCACGCCCACTGGGCGACGCACCCCGCGCTCGCGGCGCTCGTCGTGAAGGAGCTCACCGGGACGGGCTACAGCTTCACCGCCCACGCGCACGACCTCTACCTCGACCGCGCGATGCTGGAGGAGAAGGTCCGGGAGGCGCGCTTCGTCGTCACGATCTCCGAGTACAACCGCGCGCTCCTGCGCGAGCTGTACGGCGAGGAGGCCGCCGCCAAGACCTCCGTCGTGCGCTGCGGCGTCGATCCCGCCCGCTTCCAGCCGCGCGCGCAGCCCGCGCGCCGGGGGCCGGCCGTCATCGCCTGCGTCGCGGGCCTGCGCGACTACAAGGGCCACCGGCACCTCGTGGACGCGTGCGCGCTCCTCCGCGAGCGCCGCGGCGCCTTCCGCTGCGTCCTCGTCGGCGACGGGCCCGAGCGCGCCGCCCTCGAGAGGCAGATCGCGGCGCTGAAGCTCGGGGAGGTCGAGCTCCTCGGCGGGCAGCCGCAGGACCAGGTGCGCGCGCTCCTCGCCTCGGCGGACGTGCTCGTGCACCCGAGCGTCGTCACCGCGGCCGGGATGATGGACGGGATCCCGGTGGCGCTCATGGAGGCGATGGCCGCTGGCTGCCCCGTCGTCTCGACGCGGGTCTCCGGCATCCCCGAGCTCGTCCGCGACGGGAAGACGGGCCTCGTGGTCGAGCCGGGCGACGCCGCGGCGCTCGCGGACGCGATCGAGCGGCTCGTCGGGGACCCGACCCTCGCGCGCAAGCTGGGGCTCGCCGGGCGCCGCGCGGTGCTCCGCGAGTTCACGCTCGCGCGGAACGGCGAGCGGCTCCTCCGCCTGTTCGCGCCGTTCGTCGGGGGCGCCGCGGCGCGGCGGCCGAGGAAGACCGTCCCGCGTTCCGCCGAGCCGCCGGACGAGCCGATCTCCCTCGCCCGTCCCGCCGTCCGGGCGGAAGCGGGCGCACCGCGCACCGTCACGCCCGGCGCCTAGGGCGTGGCGCGCTGCGGCGCGGGGATGCCGCGCGGCGTCGTGGGAAGGGCCGGCACCGGCTCGGCCAGAGCCGCCTTTCCGGCACGCCTGCGCCCGCCAGGGACGAGCCCGCGGGAGCGAGGTCGCTCGACCACGCGTGCGCCTCCACGGCCCGTAACGGGGCTCTATCGCCGCGGGGCAGCCCATCGGAGGATGCCCGCCCGGGAGAACCCGACCATGCCCGCACGCCGCTCGCCGTCGCCGCAGACGCTGATCTTCGAGAAGGGCTACGAGCCGCAGCGCTCCGAGGGCGCCGCGGTGCCGCCGCTCTTCCGCACCTCGACGTTCATCTTCAAGAAGGCGGTCGAGGGCAAGCGAGCCTTCGAGCTCGCCTACGGCCTGCGCCAGCGGGAGCAGGGCGAGAGCCCGGCGCTCATCTACACGCGGGTCAACAACCCCAACAGCGAGATCCTCGAGGACCGGGTCACGGCGTGGGACGGCGCCGAGTCGGCCGCGCTCTTCTCCTCGGGGATGGGAGCCATCTCCTCGACCTGCCTCACGCTGCTCCGCCCCGGAGACACCCTCCTCTTCTCCGACCCGATCTACGGCGGCACGGAGTACCTCTTCCGCAAGCTGCTCCCGGAGTTCGGCATCCGGACCGTGCCGTTCCCGGCCGGCGCGACCGAGGCCGAGCTGGCGGCGGTGGCGGAGTCTCACCCGAGCACCCGGGTCATCTACCTCGAGTCGCCCGCCAACCCGACCATGGAGCTCTGCGACGTGCCCGCGGCGCGGCGCGTGGCGGACCGCTGCTCCACGGGCGGACGGAAGGTGAAGGTGCTCATCGACAACACGTTCCTCGGGCCGATCTTCTCGCAGCCGCTCGGGCTGGGCGCCGACGTGGTGCTCTACTCGGCCACCAAGTTCTTCGGCGGCCACTCGGATCTCGTGGCCGGCCTGGCCATGGGGAGCGCCGACGTCATCAACGCCGTGCGGGCCACGCGGACCATCATGGGATCGATGTCCGATCCGGACACCGCCTGGCTCATCACCCGCTCGCTCGGCACGCTCCAGCTGCGCATGGAGCAGCAGCAGGCCAACACCCGACGGCTGGTGGAGCTGCTGCGGGGCCACGCCCAGGTGAAGCGGGTCTACTACCCGGGCCTCGAGGAGATGGGCGCGCGCCAGGTGGCGCTCTGGAAGCAGCAGTGCAGCGGCGCCGGCAGCGTGGTCAGCTTCGACGTCCACGGCGGCGAGGCCGAGGCCTACCGCGTGCTCGACGCCGTCCGGCACATGCGACTGGCGGTGAGCCTCGGAGGGATCGAGACGCTCATCGAGCATCCCTGGTCGATGACGCACGCCGACATGACGCCGGAGCAGAAGCTCCAGGCCGGCTTCGGCCCCGCCATGATCCGCCTCTCGGTGGGGCTGGAGGATCCGGCCGACCTCGTGGACGACCTCGCGCAAGCGCTCGAGCTGGCCTGAGCGACGCGGAAAAAGCGACGGGCCGTCAGGATGTCCTGACGGCCCGTCTCACTTCAGGGAGTTGGTGGACCCGACCGGGATCGAACCGGTGACCTTCTGAATGCCATTCAGACGCGCTCCCAGCTGCGCCACGGGCCCAAAGGTCTTCTATTTTCGTCGCGGGAACTCGGCCTCGAGCTCCGCGATCTCCTTCTCCTGCCCCGCGAGCTTCTCCTCGAGGAGTCGCACCGCGTCCAGGAACACCGTGAGCTCGCCGGGGACCTCCGCCCGACCCATCCGGACGAGCACCGCGAAGCGCTCGCCGAGCTCCCGAGAGGCCTGGTCCAGCGCTCGACGGGTAGCGGAGCGATCCAGCTTCCGCTTCCCGATCTGCGAGCGGAGGACGACCCGATCTCGCAGCGTCTCGAAGAACCTGACCGGCTGCACCTCTCGCCCCCCGCGGCCCTGGTGACCGCGAGGGAGCGCAGTCATTAGCGCGACGGCGCGGGCGGCGTCAAGGACGTCTTGACGCGTGACGCGCGGAGCCCTCCCGAGGCGGTGCGGGCGCCGGATTCACGCCGTGCCGCGGCAGCGTCACCTCGCGTCCGCGCGGCCCGGCGCGACCCTCCAGAACACGTCGATCCGCGGGCCCCCGGCGAGCGCTGCTCCGCCTCCCCGTGGCACCCCCGTTGCTACCCTGGGAGGCGAGGTGCCCATGCGCTCCCTCATCGCAGTGCTCGTCGCCGGACTGCTCTCCGCGCCCGCCCCCTCGAGGGCAGACGACCCGGCGCCCCCCCGCGCACGCCCTGCCCCGAGCCGCGCCGCCCCGGCGCGCGGCGCGGCCCAGCCCCGCC
>NZ_JALCZC010000072.1:0-22116 GCF_022690805.1 Anaeromyxobacter sp. SG66 | reverse complement strand
GCCAGCCGCCGCCGCGCGGGCGGGCGCGGCACGCGCCGCGCCGGCCGCCGCTAGCGAAATCGACCGCGAGTCGCCGTCGCCGGACGGTCCGGGCGCCGTCGCGACGCGCGCGCCCGGCCGCCCCGGAGATCGCAGGCGGGAGCGCTCCTCAGCGCTCGCGTCCGGCCGCCTCGCGCTCCCCGGGCAGCTCGAAGCTGAGGGTGGAGACCGCGATGAGGATCTCGCGCAGGAAGAGGACGAGCGCGGAGACGAACGCGCCCATGGCGGCGATGAACAGCACGGCGAGGAAGATCGAGAAGTCGACGCCGACGAGGTAGCCGACGAAGGCGCTCGCGATGAGCACGCACACGAGGAGCGCGGCGCTCGTGCCGGAGGTGATGGCGAGGTTCACGAGCTGGCGCCTGCGCAGGAGCGTCTCGATCTCCCGCTCGATCCAGCCGAGCTCCTCCCGCGGGAGCTTCGACGCGCGGTCGATGAGGATGCGGACGCGGTCCACGATGCGGGCGAGCCGCCCGGACAGGACCGAAAGGATCGTGCCGATCGCGGTGAGGAGGAACACGGGCGCGACCGCGAGCTGGATCACGCGGGCGATGTCGGTGATGTGGGCGTCGCCTTGCACCCGCTCATGGTAGCCGAAGCTCGCCCGGTGCGCGGCTCCGTCGCCCCTTCCCGCCACGGAACGGGAGGGAGAGGAGGAACAGGAGCACGGCCGCGACGGCGTCCGCGCCGAGGATGTAGACGGGCCACGGGCCGAGCAGGTCGAGGAGCGTCCCCGAGCGCGGCTTCTCGCACAGGTACATGTAGTTCGTGCCGAAGCGCGCGTTCACGGCCCCCACGGCCAGCGCGTAGGCGTTCACGCCGAGGAGCGTGCGCCACCACGCGCCCGGCCGCGGGCGGAGGAGCCCCGCGAGGACCAGGAACAGCACCGAGGCGACGATCGCCCCGTGCGCGAGGAAGAACTGGATGGCGGCGTAGGACGGGAACGGCACGTCCGCCAGGTCCGGAGTGACGAGCGCCATGCCGCTCCCGGCGACGCCGAGGAAGTAGACCGCCTCGAGCGCCCAGGGCCTGAGCGTCGCGAGCGCGTACACCGCGAGCCAGAGCACGACGTCGCACAGGTCGAGCGGCAGCCCGTGCGGAGGGTTCAGCCAGCCGAGCGACACGCCGTGCCGGTACCAGACGAGCTCGTTCACGGCGATCACCGCGGCGATGGCGCGGCAGAGGGGCCGCGCGAGGCCGGGCCGGGCGCGGGCGGCCGCCGCGAGCGCGGCGGCCACGACGGGGACGGCGGCGAGGATCGCGAGGTGCGTCGCGCCGAAGAGGCGGAGCGTGCCCACGGAGGGGGCGATAGCGCGGAGGCGCGCCCGCCGCCCCACCCTCCCCCGTGCGGTCCTCCCCCGGCTGCGCGCGACCGCGCGGGCATCGCCCCGTCCGGTCGCGCCGCGATGACGCCCCGGTGACGCGGTCACCGCAACTCTCGAGAGAGGACGGAGGAGCGGCGATGGCGGGGGAGCGGATGGCAGGGGTGACGGAGGTGGCGCGCGTGAAGCCGCGGCTCCGCGGCGTCTCACACGAGATCGCCGCGTACCTCGCGGCTCCGGCCTGGGCGCTGCTGTTCGTCCACGCGGAGACGGGCACCGCGCGCACCGGGGCGCTCACCTACGGAGCGAGCCTGTTCGCGCTCTTCCTCGCGAGCGCCGTGTACCACCGCCCCACCTGGTCTGCCCGGGCGCGGCGAATCCTCTGGCGCGTCGATCACTCCGCGATCTTCCTCCTCATCGCCGGGACCTACACGCCCCTGTGCCTCCTGCTCGGCGACCGCGGGCGACCGCTGCTCGCCGCGGTCTGGCTCGGCGCCGCCGCGGGGGTGGGGCTCTCGATCGCCTGGGTGACCGCCCCCAAGGCGCTCATGGCCGCGCTGTACGTGCTGCTCGGGTGGCTCGTCGTGCCGGTGGTGCCGGCGCTCCACGCCGCCATCGGCCCCGCGGCCCTCGCGCTCCTCCTCGGCGGCGGGCTCCTGTACACGGTGGGTGCGGTGATCTACGCGCTGCGACGGCCGGATCCGTTCCCCGCGGTGTTCGGGTTCCACGAGATCTTCCACCTGCTCGTGGTGGCCGCGGCGGCCTGCCACTTCGCCGTGGTCGCCGGCGCGATCCGCGCGCTGCGCTGACCGCCCCGAGCCCGCGCCTCGCCGTCAGGTGCGCGCGCGCAGGAGCGCCTCGCGGAGCGTGACGAGCCCGTCCGCGTCCACTCCCCCCCGCAGGCGCGCCGCGATCGCCGCGGCGATGGCGGGCCACGCTGGGTCGAACCACGCGCTCGACGTCCGCCCGCCCTCGTCGTGGACGCGATCGAGCGCGGCGCGGATCTCGACCACCGCCGCATCCTCGAGCCGGTCCGCCTGCGCGAGCTCGAGCGGCACCTCCCGCAGCACCCGGTCGCAGACGCGAGCCGCGAGGACGCGTGCCTCGACGTAGGACAGCCCGCGGATGTCCTCCGCCGTGAACCAGCGCTCGCCCCGGGCGCGGCTCTCGAGCTGCGCCTCGACGTCGGCGACCGGCCGCGCGCGATCGCCGAGGACGGCGCGCGCGGCGCGGAGGGCGCCGTCCGGATCGGCGCCGGGCGCGAGCTCGAGCAGGAACAGCCGGCCGGCGGCGTCCACCTGGGCGCGCGCGAGCTCGGGGAGCAGGGACAGGCGCGCCAGCACGGGCGCGAGCACGGTGCCTCAGCCGAGGCCCGCCACGGGGCCTCAGGAGAAGCCGCTCGCCCGCAGGAGGAGCCGTCGATCGGGGGTCTTCACGCGTGCGACTCTACACCGGCCCCCTCGGGATCCAGGGGCCCGGTGCAGGCGAGGCGAAGGGCGCCCGGAGGCACGGACGCCCGCGACCGCGTCCCGCGTCCGAGCGGCTCCGGGAGGCCACCTCGACGCGGGCCACCGATCGGCCGACGCTCGTTCGCGGAAGGAGGCTGTCGATGCGCTTCGTCACCCTGAACCTGATCTTTGCGACGTGGCTGCTCATCTCCGCCTTCGCGTTCCCGCAGACGCCGTTCTCCACCGCGTTCACGGCCATCTCGGCGCTCGTCGTCGCCGTCGCTGCGTTCGCCGCGCAGGGCAAGCCAGGCCTGCGCTACGTGATCTCGGTGGTCGCGGTGCTGCTCGCGATCGGGGCGCTGTTCCTCACCAACGTCTCGGGCATCGCCCGCGTCAGCAACGCGCTCGTCGGCGCCGTGCTGTTCGCCATCTCGCTCGTCCGCCCGGGGCACGCGGCGACGCCGCAGACCCCCGCGGCCTCGTCGCCCTGAAGGCGCGGCCGTCCCGTCTCCGGACCCCCCGCGCCCGAGCGGCGGGGCCCGCGAACGCGTGCCCGCGGCGCTTCGACGCGAGCGCCCGCCGGCCGGCTCCCCGCCCGCGGGGACCGCCCACGCGAGCCGCCGCGAGGGAGGCGCGTCGGCCGCAGAATGCGCATGTACGGCAAGGAGGACGGGCCATGATCCCATCGCTGATCGAGACGCACCTGCGCGAGAGCCATCGCGGGTACGAGCACCACACCCACCGCACGGCGATGTCCGCGCAGGAGCTCGCCGCTGCCGAGCACGTGAGCGGCCACCGCGTCGCCAAGCCGGTCGTCGTGAGCCTCGACGGCCTCATCGCGTTCGCCGTCGTGGCGGCCACCGACCGCGTGAGCCTCGCGGCCCTCGAGGAGGCGACGGGGCGCCCGGCCGAGCTCGTCGCGGAGTCGGAGTTCACGCCGCGCTTCGAGCCGTGCGAGGCCGGGGCGGAGCCGCCGCTCGCGATGTTCGGCGTGCCGATCTTCGTGGACGAGGTGCTCCTGCAGGAGCGGAAGCTCGTGATGCCGGCGGGCACGCACGAGGACGCGGTCGTGCTCGACACCGGCGAGTGGATGCGCTGCGAGGGCGTCACCCCCATCGCCGGCCTCGGCATGGCGTCCGCCCGCTCCGAGTTCGGCGGATGAGCGCGGCGGCCTAGCGCCACCCGCGCCAACCTCAGGGCTTCAGGACGGCCCGGCCGAGGAGGGTCCCGTCCGCGAGCGCGTCCACGCCCTCCTGGAAGCGCTCGAGCGGGAGCACGCGGTCGACCATCGTCCTCACCCGCCCCTGGGCGACGAGCTCGACCGCCTCCCGCAGCTCGGCGAGCGTGTTCCCCACCGAGCCGAGGACGCTCTGCTCGCCGACCACGAGCTGGATCGGGTGGATCTCGAGCGCGTCCTCGGAGTAGCCGACGAAGACGAGCCGGCCGCGCTTCGCGAGGCAGCGCGCGCTCGCGGCCATCGTCTCTCGCGTCGCGACGAGCTCGAACACCACGTCGGCGCCCCGGCCAGAGGTGAGCTCGCGGACGCGCGCGGCGACGTCCTCCTCGCCGGCGCGCACCGTGGCGTCGGCGCCGAGCGCGCGGGCGGCCTCGAGCTTCCGCGGGGTCCGGCCGACGGCGATCACGCGCGCGCCGCGCAGCCGCGCCACCTGGACGAGCCCGAACCCCACCGCCCCCACGCCGTACACGACCACCCAGTCCCCGAGGCCCACGCGCGCGAGGCCGGCCGCGTGGACCGCGGTGGTGACGCCGCAGCCGATCGGCGCCGCGTCGGCGTCGGAGATCGCGTCCGGGAGCGGGACCGCGTTCCGCGCGGGGACCCGCACGTACTCGGCGAAGCCGCCGTCGGTGACGAAGCCGTGCTCCGCCCGGAGGGCGTCACACAGGTGCTCGTCGCCGCGCAGGCAGTGCAGGCAGCGGCCGCAGCCGGAGTAGTAGTAGACGATGACCCGCTCCCCCACGCGCGCCGGCTCGACCCCCTCCCCCACGCGCTCGATCCGTCCGACGATCTCGTGGCCGAGGGTGAGCGGCGCCACGCCGAGGTCGAGCAGGCCGGACAGGAAGTGGAGCTCGGTGTGGCACACGCCCGCCGCGGTCACCCGGACCCGCACCTCGCCGGGGCCGGGAGCGGGGGTGGCGATCTCCTCGAGCTGCAGCGGCTTCTTCGGACCGTGATAGCGGATGGCGCGCATGAAGGCCTCGGACGTTCGTTTAGGGATCACCGCCGGCTCCAACTAACCGTGCGGACGTGGCCCGGCCACTCTCCATGGCCACGCCGGCCGCTCACTCTCCGCGCATCGGGCAGCCGTGCGCGACCACCTCCACGGTCGCCTCCGGGTGGCGCTCGCGCAGGAGCCGCGCGTAGTCCTCCGCGCGGTCGCGGTTGCGGGTGCCGCAGACGGGCGGCTCGAGCCGCTCGTCCGGCCCGACGAGGGAGGAGGTGCAGGCGGGGCTTCCGTCCACGGTGACGTGCCAGACCATGGCCCCGGAGAATACCTCGACCGGGCCGCGGCTCCGGCTGGCGCCCGGCGCCGGCTTCCGGTAGTCGTGTACCGGAATGACCCCAGGGCAGCGCGCGAACGTGAAGAAGGCGCTCGAGCGGCTCCGCGCCGAGCTCCTCCGGACCGGCCCGGCCCGGATCGAGCCCAACCGGACGGATCCCGCCACGACCGGCGTGGCGGACGAGGACGCGCAGGCGCTCTCCGAGATGCTCCAGGTGCTCGCCTCGCAGCGCAACAAGGGCCAGGCGGAGCTCGTCGCGCGGATCGATCGGGCCCTCGCGAAGCTCGCGAACGCCCCCGAGGACTTCGGGCTGTGCGAGGACTGCGACGAGGAGATCGCGCCCGGGCGGCTCGCGGTGATGCCCTACGCGACCCGTTGCCCGGCGTGCCAGGCGAAGACCGAGCCGCGGCTCGGCGGCACGCGCCGCAAGCTCACCGACTACCGCTGACCGCCGCGAGGGCTACCTTACCGTTCGATGGTCGAGCGGTTCGTCGAGCACTTCGGCTACGGGGCCATCCTGGCGCTCCTCGTGGGAGCGGGCGTCGGCGTGCCCCTGCCCGAGGAGCTCACCCAGCTCACCGCCGGCGTCCTCGCGCACCAGGGCTACCTCCGGTTCGTGCCGTCGGTCGTCGCCTGCTGGGTCGGGATCGTCGGCGGCGACTTCCTCTTCTACTCGCTCGCCCGGCGGCACGGCGACGCGATCATGGAGAGCCGGCCGGTGCGGCGCGTGCTCACGCCGGGGCGGCGCGCGTGGCTCGAGCGGCACTTCGAGCGCCACGCGTTCTGGACCATCGTGGTCGCGCGCCACACCTCCGGGCTCCGCCTGCCGGCCTTCGCGCTCGCGGGGACCCACGGCGTCCGGCGCCTGACCTTCCTCCTCGCGGACGGGCTCTCCGCGCTCGTCTCCGTCCCCCTCGTCGTGACGGTCGGCTACCTCGCCTCGCACCACCTCGCGGAGGCCCACCGCGACCTGCGGCGCGTCGAGCTCGGGATCCTCGCGGCCGTGGCGCTCGCGGCCCTCGTCGCCTGGGCGGTGCGCGCGCGCCGCCGCCGGGCCGCGGCGGTGCGCGGTCCCGGCGAGGCCGTCACGGAGCGGTGAAGTCGATCCGCGCGAGATCCGCGCCGAGCGCGCGCGTGTCCTGGACGCGCACCTCGCCGTCCGTGAACGACAGCACGAAGTCCTCGAGGAACAGGCTGCGCTTCACCGGCGTGCTCGCGTCGGTCCACCAGCCGGAGCACGCGTCGCGCAAGGTCTCGGGCGTCTCCGGCGTCGCGTGCGCCACGCCCCCGAGGTAGGTGAAGCCCGCGTCGGCGCGGACGCGGTAGACCCGCAGCCCGCTGAAGGTCATGAGGTCGCCGTAGCCGCCGGCCGGGTCGCCGCCCTCGCAGATGACGATGGGCAGCGCGAGGAGCGCCTTCTCCGCGAAGTAGTTGAAGGCGAGGTGGTCGGTCACCGCCTGCGAGGTGGACCCGCGCGTACCGATGAGCTCCCGGTACGCGAGCGCCGGCGCGGCGGGATCGGCGACGTCGAAGAGCTGGAGCTGGATCCCGGTGAACCAGGCGAACCCGCCCTGGTCCGACGCGTCGTAGCCGAGGGTGAGGAGGTGGTCCGGATCCATGAGGTGCAGGTAGGTGGAGAAGCCCGGGACCTTCAGCTCCCCGGCGATGGCGGGCGCCGCCGGATCCGCGAGGTCGAGCACGAACAGCGGATCGGTCTTCTTGAAGGTCACGACGAACCCGCGTACGCCGTCGAAGCGGACGGAGCGGATGTCCTCCGAGGGGGCGATGCCGTCCACCCGCCCGACCTCCTCGAGGATCCCGCCCGCGTCCCGCAGCACCGCCACTGCGCTGTGCGCGGCGGGATCCGGCGAGTGGCCGGTCGTGGTGGCGATCCGGAGCGCCCCCGCGTGCTCGTCCAGCGAGAACGAGCTCAGCACCCGCCCCTCGACGACGCCGCTCGCGCGGTACTCGGCGCGCGGCCCGGGTGCGTCCGCGAGCTGGAACGCGTGCACGGTCGTGGCCTCGGGGGAGGCCTCTGGCTCCGCCCAGAACCAGCTCCCGCCGCCGCGCCAGGCGTGCGGCGACGCGACGTACAGCGCCGCCGGCGCGGCGTAGACGAAGCCCGGCCGGCCGAGCACGGTCGTCACGGAGAGCGGGCCCTCGCCGTCCGTCGAGAGCGAGGCGATCGAGACGAACCCGACCCCCAGCCCCTCCGCCGAGGCGTGGAAGCCGGGGCAGGCCCCGAGCACGTCCGCGTCCACGGCGTCGCCGCCGGCGTCGTGGCGGACGTCGCGGACCGCGGGCACGAAGGCGCCGAGCTCCGCGCCCTCGATGAGGGCGCGGTTCGCGCGGCGGAGCTCCTCGAAGGCCTCGCGGATCGCCCGGGGCGACGTGCCGTCACCGCATACGAACGTGCTCGGCCAGTACGCGAGGCCCGGCACCGTCCGCTCGGGCAGCGCGAGGACGGCGTGGACGGACGCGCCGATCCTCCGGGCCGCGAGGTACGAGCCGTTGAAGGTCACCTCGCGGAGCACGCGCGGCCGGGCCGGGTCCGAGACGTCGAGCACGGTGATCTTCGAGGGGTTCCCGTCGCCCGTGGGCACGCAGTCGTAGCCGTAGGTACAGTCGCCGGCCGGTACGGCGACCGGGCTCGCGGTCGTGCCCCCCGGCACGGGCACCCCGCCGCCGCCCGAGGGCGGGACCGGGGTCGGGCCGGGCTCCGGGGGGGGCGCCGAGAGCGACGAGAACACGACGACGCGGCCCTCGTTGAGGAGGAGCCGCCGCGGCGTCCCCTCGACCTCGACCGCCGCGATCCGGTGCGCCTCCGCGGCGGGCCAGGCGTCCACGATCTGGAGGCGCCCGTCGCCGATCGCGTAGACGAGGTTCCCGTCGGTCTTCACGAGGTCCGGCTCGTCCACGCCCGCGACCTGGACGTTCGTGTCGGAAAAGGCCTTCGCGCCGCCCCCGTCGCCCGCGTCGCCCGCGGGCGCGAGGGGCGGGACCGCGCCGCCGTAGGCCCAGCAGCGTCCCTCGAGCGCGGTCGCCAGGTTCGCGTCCAGGGCGCGGTCCATGTCTGCGACGAGGCGATCCCGGAGGGCGCGGGCGAGGTCCTCGCACCCGGCGATGGGGTCGAGGCCGACGCGGGCGATCGCGACCTCCGGCCCGCCCGCGCCGGAGTGACAGCCGGCCAGGGCGAGGCCGGCGAGGACGAGAGCGGCGGTGGCACGCACGGGAGATCCTCCTCGACGAGGCGGGAGCACACGCCGCGTGCGTCGAGGATACGCTCACCCTCCTCGCCGGCCGTCCGCCGTACGGGGGCGGCTCGTCCGGGTCGGCGGCGACGGAGTCGCGGCCGTGTTACCCCGCGCGGCGGGACGCGCCCGGGTCGCTCCCCGCCAGGACCGGCAGCGCGGAGGCGGCGCGCACCGGGAGCTGGATCACGAAGCGGGCTCCGTTCGTGTAGCCGCCGTCGAGGAACATGGCCCCGCCGTGGCGCTCGACGATCTGGTAGCTCATCGCGAGCCCCAGCCCGGTGCCCTTCCCGACGCCCTTCGTCGTGAAGAAAGGCTCGAAGAGGCGCGCCTGGTGCTCCCGCGCGACACCCGGCCCGCTGTCCGCGACGGTGACCTCGATCCGGTCGCCGACCGCGCGCGCCCGGACCGTGACGGTGCCCGCGTCCCCGACGGCGTCGAGCGCGTTCTGGACGAGGTTGTGCCAGACCTGGTTGAGCTGTCCGGGCTGGAAGGCAGTCCGCGGGAGCGGGCCCACGTCCACCTCCACGCGGACCGCCTCCGGCAACCTGCGCGAGAGGAGCGTCGCGGTCGCGCGGAGCCCCTCCCCGGGATCGCCCAGCACCATGCCGGGCGCGTCCCCGCGGATGAAGGCCCGCAGATCGGCGTGAACCTGCCGCACCCGCTCCATCGCCGCGCGCATCATCTCGGTCGCGTCCCGGACGTCCTTCGAGGTGGTGTCCACGTCGAGCTCGGCGCATCGCCGGCGCAGCGCGGGCAGGTCCGCGGCCGTCGCGGCCTCGGCGGCGCGCGCGACCTCGAGCAAGCCTCCGAGCGAGGCGCCGAGCGGGTCGAGGTTGTTGTGGAGCACGTTCAGCGGGTTGTTGATCTCGTGGGAGAGGCCGGCGAGGAGCCGCCCGAGCGCGGTGAGCTTCTCCGAGGCGACGAGGCGCGCCTGCGCGTCGCGGAGCTGCTCGAGCGTGCGCTCGACGTCGGCGTTGCGCATCGCGAGCTCGTGCGACACGACGAAGCCGTCGCGCACGAGCTGGCTGCGCACGAGCGTCATGATCGTCGCGATGACCCCCGCGCTGCCGATGTAGAAGCCGGCCGCCACGAAGTCCGCGAGCTCGCGGGCGTCCGGCCACACGGCGAACCCCGAGGACATCACGGCGAGCAGGAACCCGAACAGCGCGAGGGACCACCGGGCCGGCCAGGAGAACATCGCCCCCGCCCCCCAGAAGAAGAGCGAGAAGCCGAAGACGTAGGCCGGGAAGTGCCGGACGTGCGGCAGCATCAGGGCGATCGACGCGCCGCCCACCGCCAGCGCCAGCACGACCCACGCGCGCAGCCCGCGGGTCGTCCGCGCCCGGCGGATGGCGACCACGCAGATCGAGGCCACCGCGGTCGCCACGAGGCGCATGGCGGTGAAGGGCTGCACCCACTCCGGCTCGAGCAGCGCGTCGAAGACGATCCAGAGCGGGATGAGCACCGCGGAGAGGACGACCGCGGTCGTGCCCTCCCAGCGCTCCCGCGCGAGGCACGAGGCCTCGAAGCCGGCCTCGAGGTCCGGGCTCGCGGCTCCGGCGCTCACGGCGCGTCGCCGCCGGAGGCCCCCGCGCGCCGCGCCCGCGCGATCCGGACCTGCTCGTCGAGCGTGCGCTGGAGGGCGTCGCGATCCCACGGCTTCATGACGACCGCCGCGGCGATCCCGGTGCGTGCGGCCTCGGCGAGCTCCGGGTGATCGGGGTAGCCGGTCACCATGACGCGGCCGACCTCCGGGTGCGCCCGCTGCATCCGGACGAGCAGCTCGAGCCCGTTCATGCCCGGCATCGCGTAGTCCACGAGCGCGACGTCGAAGCTCCCCGCGGCCAGCTCGGAGAGGGCCTCGTCTCCGGACAGGGCGAGCGTCGCGTCGTATTCCGCGCGGAACACGATGCGAAACGTGCGCAGGTTGGCGTGATCGTCGTCGACCACCAGAACCCTCGGCTTCGGCACCTCCGCAGGCATACCGGCGCAGGATAGCGGAACCGGGGCGGCGGCCGAAGGGGGCCCGGGCGCCCTTCGCCCGCCGCGGCGCCGGGAGGTCCGGGGCGCCGGCGCACGCGACGGGTCCCGCCCGCCCGCCCGCCTTGGTCCGGCAGGGCGCCGGAGGGCCGGGGCGTCAGGCGCCCGGCTCGCGGCGGAAGAACAGCGCCCCGAGGGGCGGGAGCGTGAGGGTGAGCGAGTGCAGCCGTCCGTGCGCGCCCACCGGCGCCGCCTCCTGCCCGCCCAGGTTGCCGAAGCCGGCGCCGCCGTAGCGGGACGCGTCGCTGTTCAGGACCTCGCGCCAGAACCCGCCGCGCGGCACGCCCACCCGGTAGTTCTGGCGCGGCACCGGCGTGAAGTTGAGGACGACGAGGATCTCGGGGTCGGCCTCCCCTCCCCTGCGCAGGAACGACAGCACGCTCGCCTCGGCGTCGTTCGCGTCGATCCACTCGAAGCCGCCCGGGTCGAAGTCGCGGACGTGCAGGGCGGGGCTCTCGCGCATGAGCCGGTTCAGGTCCTCGACCCAGGCCCTCACGCCCTCGTGCTGCTCCCGCTCGAGCAGGTGCCAGTCGAGGCTCCGCTCGTGGCTCCACTCCTGGCCCTGCGCGAGCTCACCGCCCATGAAGAGGAGCTTCTTGCCCGACTGCGCCCACTGGTACGCGAAGAGGAGGCGCAGGTTCGCGAACTTCTGCCGGCCCTCGCCCGGCATCCGGTCGAGCAGGGAACGCTTCCCGTGGACCACCTCGTCGTGCGACAGCGCGAGGACGAAGTTCTCGGAGAACGCGTACATCATCCGGAACGTCACCTCGTTGTGGTGGAAGCGCCGGAACACGGGATCGTGGCCCATGTACGCGAGGGTGTCGTGCATCCACCCCATGTCCCACTTCATCCCGAACCCGAGGCCGCCGACGTAGAGCGGGCGCGAGACCATCGGCCACGAGGTCGACTCCTCGGCGATGGTCTGGACGTCGGGGTGCTCCGCGTACACGACCTCGTTGAAGCGGCGGAGGAACGCGATCGCCTCGAGGTTCTCGCGGCCGCCGTAACGGTTCGGGATCCACTCGCCCGCCTTGCGCGAGTAGTCGAGGTAGAGCATCGACGCGACCGCGTCCACCCGCAGGCCGTCCACGTGGTACGCGTCGAGCCAGAACATCGCCGAGGAGAGCAGGAAGCTCCGCACCTCGTTGCGCCCGTAGTTGAAGATGAAGCTGTCCCAGTCCGGGTGGTGCCCCTGGCGTCGGTCCGCGTGCTCGAACAGGTGCGTGCCGTCGAAGTACGCGAGCCCGTGCGCGTCGGTCGGGAAGTGCGACGGGACCCAGTCCAGGATCACCCCGAGGCCCCGCTGGTGGAGCGTGTCCACGAGGAACATGAAGTCCTGCGGCGTGCCGTAGCGGCTCGTCGGCGCGAAGTAGCCCGTCGTCTGGTAGCCCCACGATCCGTAGAACGGGTGCTCGGTGATCGGGAGCAGCTCGACGTGGGTGAAGCCCATCCTCGCGGCGTGATCGGCGAGGAGCGGCGCGAGCTCGCGGTACGTGAGCGACCGGTTCCCCTCCTCCGGGACGCGCCGCCACGAGCCGAGGTGCACCTCGTAGATGCTCATCGGGCTCGCGAGCCCGTTCCGCTCGCGCCGCGAGCGCATCCAGGCGTCGTCGCCCCAGTCGTACGCGAGGTCCCACACGACGGACTGCGTCCCCGGCGCGGCCTCGTGCATGAGGCCGAACGGATCCGCCTTGTCCACCTCGTAGCCGCGCTCGCGCGATCGCAGGTGGTACTTGTAGACCGCGCCCTTCTTCACGCCGGGCAAGAAGCCCTGCCACAGCCCGGAGTCGTCGAGGCGGCGGAGCGGGTGGCGCGCCTTGTCCCAGCCGTTGAAGTCACCGATCACGGAGACGCGCTCGGCGTTCGGCGCCCAGACCGTGAAGGACGCGCCCTCGACGCCGTCGAACGCGCCGAGGTGCGCGCCGAGCGTCCGGTAGGCGCGGTGGTTCGTCCCCTCGTTCCACAGGTGCCGGTCGAGCTCTCCGGGCCCACCGCGCGCGAGCACCTCGCCCGGCGCGTCTTCCTGCGCCCGCCCTGCGGCGCGCGCGGCGGCGCGCGGCGCGCCCCTCGTTCCCTTCCTCGGCAAGCTCTCCTCCCCTTCCCGGTCTCGATCCGACTCGGCGGCGAGGAGCCCGGCGATCCCGAGCAGCGGCAGCCCCACCCACTCCGGCCGGTTGTTGAGCTCGTACGCGAGCTCGTACAGCGCCTTCTCAGTGAGGTGCAGCTCGAGCAGCGCGCGCACCTCCGCGCCGGCCCGGGGGAGGAAGCGCCCGCCCTCGGCGACGTCGAGGTACGCGCGGAGGAACGCCGCCGCGACCCAGGGATACCACACCCGCGCCCACGCCTCGGCCCGGCCCCCGTCCTCGGGGCGACCCCCCGCGCTCGCCGGGCGCCGAGCAGCCCCCTGGCACGACGCGTAGTGGAAGGAGCGGATCATCCCGGCCACGTCCCGCAGCGGCGACCCCTTCGCGCGCCGGGCCGCGAGCGGCGCCGCGGGCTCGCCCTCGAAGTCGATGACGACGAAGTCACGCCCCGTCCAGAGCACCTGGCCGAGGTGGTAGTCGCCGTGCGTCCGCGTGCGCAGCGCGGTGAGCGGTCGCTCGAGGACGAAGCGCAGGCGCCGCTCGAGGTCGTCCTCGCGCGCGAGGATCGCCTCGGCGCGCGCGCGCACGTCCGGCGCGAGCGTCCCGAGCCGCGCGCGGAGGAGCGCGAGCGCGCCGCGGACCTGACGGACCGCCCCGTCGTGGAGCGCGCGCCGGTCCTCCGGCGAGTACGGCTCCGGCCGGAACGCCTCGTCGTCCGATCCGCGCGCGAGGGCGAGGTGCAGCTCCGCGGTCCGGCGGCCGAGCAGCCCGGCCGAGTCGAGCGACGGCGCCGCGAGCGTGCGGAGCTCCGGCGGCGGCGCCCGGCCGGCGAGCTCGACGAGGGGACCGGCGGGAGGCGCGGGCGGCGCGGTGCCGGCGGCGCGCTCGAGGAACGCGGCGAGCTCGCCGAGCGTGAAGGTCCAGGCGTCGCCCTGGTTCGGGACGAACGCCTGCAGGAGCGCCAGCGCGCGGGGCTCGCCGCTCGACGGCCGGTACTCCACCGCGCCGAGCACCGGCGGGACGTTCGGGAACGCGGCCCGCTCGGTGAGGTACTCGCCGACCTCGAGCTCCGGGTTCGCGCCCGCCTCCGTGCGACGGAAGAGCTTCAGGACGAGCCGCTCGCCGAAGCGGATGGAGGTGTTGCTCTGCTCTGCGCCGAGCGGCGCCGGGGCGAGCGCCTCGACCCCGGGCGCCTCGCGCGCGAACGCCTGCGTCGGCCAGGCGACGAGCGTGCCGGCGCGCGCCCGGAACGTGCGGCCGTGCGCGATGGCGTCGAGGAGCGCGCGCGAGAAGGCCGGGTCGCGATCCGTCGCGTAGAGGAGGCCCGGCTGACCGCCGGCGCGGAGCGCCGCGACCCCCGCTCCGGGGAGGTCCGCGCGGACGCGGTCCGCCGCTGCGCCGGAGGCGAAGGCGAGCGGGAGCGAGTAGACCTCCGGCGCGCCCTCGGCGTACGAGACGGCGAGGAGCACGAGGCTCGGCGCTCCCGGCCCCGAGCCGATCCGCGCGACGTCCAGGACCGCCACCCGCAGGATGTGGCGGGCCTTCCCGCCGAACCACCGCCGGCCCAGGAGGTAGCGCGGCAGCACCTCCTCGAGGCGCTCCCGCGCCGGGCCGGGCTCCAGGATCCCGTCCCACGGCCCACCCGTCGTGATCGTCGCGAGCGACTCCTCCATCTGCCCCCTCGGCCCGTTCACATGAAGTAGTCGAAGTCGCGCTCGGTCCGGACCCGGCGGCGGATGCGGAAGATCTGGGCCGGCGCGCTCGCCGGATCGAGCTCCACGTAGTTCCGCGCGCCGTGCCAGAGGTACCGGCCGCCGCCGAGCAGGTCGTGGACCTGGTACGGCTCGTCGCCGCGCAGCCCGAGCAGCTCGAGCGGGAGCTCCAGCCAGCCGGCGTGGACGTGGTGCGGGTCGAGGTTCACCACCACGAGCACGAGATCGGAGAGGTCCTCGCTCGCCTTGGAGTAGGCGATGAGCTGCTCGTTGTCGATCGGGTGGAACGCGAGGCGCTCGTTCGACTGGAGGGCCGGGTGCTCCCGGCGGATGCGGTTCACGCGCGCGATGAAGTCGCGCAGGCTGTCCTCGCGGTCGAGCTGCCAGCTGCGCAGCTGGTACTTCTCCGAGTCGAGGTACTCCTCGCTCCCGGAGCGCACGGCGCGCCCCTCCATGTGCTCGAACGCGGCGCCGTAGATCCCGTAGCTCGCCGCGAGCGTCGCGGCGAGCACGAGCCGCGCCTGGAACATCGGCCGGCCGCCGTACTGGAGGGGCTCGGGGAGGATGTCCGGCGTGTTGGGCCAGAAGCTCGGGCGGAAGAAGTCCTTCACCGGGCTGCGCGTGAGCTCGGTGAGGTACTGCGTGAGCTCCCCCTTCGTGTTGCGCCAGCTGAAGTAGGTGTAGGACTGCGTGAAGCCGAGCTTCGCGAGGTGGTACATCACCTTCGGCCGCGTGAACGCCTCGGCGAGGAACACGAGGTCGGGCCGCGTCCGCCGCGCCTCGGCGATGAGCCACTCCCAGAAGCGGAACGGCTTCGTGTGGGGGTTGTCGACCCGGAAGATCCGCACCCCCTCGTCCGCCCAGTGCAGGACGACGTCGAGGAGCGCCGACCAGAGCGCGCGCCAGTCCGGGTTGTCGAACTCGAGCGGGTAGACGTCCTGGTACTTCTTGGGAGGGTTCTCCGCGTACTGGACGCTCCCGTCCGGGCGGCGCCGGAACCACTGCGGATGCTCCTTCACCCACGGGTGATCCGGCGAGCACTGGAACGCGACGTCGAGGGCGAGCTCCAGGCCGAGCTCGCGCGCCCGCGAGACCAGCCGCCGGAAGTCCTCCGCCGTGCCGAGCTCCGGGTGGATCGCGGTGTGCCCGCCTTCGGGCCCGCCGATCGCCCACGGGCTGCCGACGTCCACCGGCGTCGCCTCCGTGCTGTTGTTCCGGCCCTTGCGGAAGGCGCGCCCGATCGGGTGAATGGGCGGGAGGTAGAGGACGTCGAAGCCCATCGAGGCGACGTATGGCAGCCGATCGACCACGTCCCTCAGGGTCCCGTGGCGGCCGGGCTCGGGCGACGCCGAGCGCGGGAACAGCTCGTACCAGGCGCTGAAGCGACCGCGCTCGCGATCCACCGAGACGACGAGCTCCCGCGCATGGCGCGCCGCGCCGCTGCGATCCGGGTGACGGGCGACGGCGAGCCGGAGCTCCGGATCGAGCGCCTGCCGCGCCCGCTCCTCGAGCGGCGCATCCCCCCGGAGCGCCGCCGCAGAGCCCCGCAGCCGCGCGCCCTCGTCGCCCTCCGCCCGCGCTGCCGCCTGCTCGACGAGCTCGGCCCCGACGAGCAGGTCCACGGGCTCGACCGCGCCGGCCGCCAGCTTCCTCTCGAAGCCGTGCGCCCAGCTCCCGAACGCGTCCACCCAGGCCTCGATCGTGTAGCGGTGCGGCTCGAGCGCCCGGACGGCGAAGGACGCGCGCCAGCGGTCGTTCCCCACCGGCGCCATCGCGACCTCCGTCCAGGAGGGCTCGCCCTCGCGCCGGTGGCGCAGGACGGCCACGAGCGCGTCGTGCCCCTCCGTGAACACGTCCGCCTCGACGACGACCTGCTCCCCCACCGTCCGCTTCACCGGGAAGCGGCCGGCGTCGATCTCCGGGGCGACGTTCTCGATGACGACGCGTGGCGGGCGCTCGGCCGGCGGCTGGGCCGCCTCCGGGCGTGCGCGCTTGGCCATGTCCACCTCTCGGGCGCGGGGCTCGAGTGCAATCTGTGGGTGGCCCACCGCGCCGCGCATGGCGCGCTGCCGTCCGGCGCGGGAGCGGCCGGGCGGACATCTCCCGTTCGCGGGCGGGCAGGGGTCGAGGTTCGAGGTCGAGGTCGGGTCGCGGTCGCGGTCGCCCGCCCCCTCGCCCATTTCCCCCCCGTCCGCCCTCCCGCTCCCCCGCCGTGCAAGGTCTCCGCTCGTGGTCCGTGCTAGCCTCTCGCCGCCTTGTCCCCCCCCGCCCGGCGGCTCGTCCGTGAGGCGCTCGAAGCGCTCGGCATCCGCCGCCTCCTCCTCGGCGTCCACGACGCCGCCTTCCCCACTCTCCCCGGCGAGGACGTGGGCCGCGGCTCGCCCTCGGCCGACGGCGCTGTCGAGCTGCTCGAGCTCGCCTCCGCGCTCGGCTTCGACGGCCTCCAGCTCGGCCCCTCGGGCGCCACCTCCGCGTCGAATCCGTCGCCCTACGACGGCACCCTCTTCTCTCGCAATCCGCTCTCGATCGCGCTCGCGCCGCTCACGCGCCCGGAGTGGGCGTGCCTGCTCCGGGAGGAGACGCTCGCCGAGCTCGTCGCCGCGCGGCCGGGCGGCGACCGGGTGGCGTACGGTTACGCGTTCGCCGCGATGCGGCGCGCCCTCGCAGAGGTCGCCGCGCGGTTCCGCGCCGCGCGCGCGGCGGGCGCGGGGGGCCCTGTTGCGGAGCTCGCGGCGCGGCTCACGGCATTCCGCGCGGAGCACGCCGGCTGGCTCGTCCCGGACGCGCTGTACGAGGTGCTCGAGCGGGAGCACGGTGGCGCGAGCTGGCGCGCGTGGCCGAGCCGCGAGGACCGCGAGCTCTTCGCCCCGGGGCCCGGCGCCGGGGCGGCCGGCGCGAGCCGCCGGGAGGCCCTGCTCGCGCGCCACCGCGGCGAGGTCGAGGACCACGCCCTCGTGCAGCTCCTCGCGCACGAGCAGCACGCCGCGTTCCGCGCTCGCGCCCGCGCCCTCGGGCTCGCGCTCCACGCCGACCTCCAGGTGGGGATGTCCGAGCGCGACGTCTGGGCGGCGCAGGGGCTCGTCCTCGACGGATGGCGCATGGGCGCGCCGCCGAGCAGGACCGACCCGGAGGGCCAGCCGTGGGGGTTCGCGGTGCTCGATCCGCGCGGCTACTTCGAGACGGACGCGTCGGGCGGGCGCGCGGACGGGCCGGTCGTCCGGTTCCTGCGCGCGCGAGTCCGCAAGGTGCTCGCGGAGCACGACGGGCTCCGCGTCGATCACCCGCACGGCCTCGTCGCGCCGTGGGTCTACCGCGCCGGCGGCGAGCCCGGCGCGGCGGTCCGGGCGGGGGCGCGGCTCTTCTGCTCTCCCGAGCTGCCGGAGCTCGCCGCCCTCGCGATCGCGCGCGCCGACCAGGTGAACCCCGGCGTGCCACGGCACGCGGACGACCGGGTGGTCTCGCTCGACGAGGACCAGGTCGCGCGCTACGGGGCGCTCTTCGACGTGATCATGGATGCGGTGCCCGAGCCGCGCGACGTCGCCTGCGAGATCCTGAGCACGCAGCCGTACCCGCTCGCGCGCGTCATCGCGCGGCACGGCCTCGGCCGGTTCCGCGTGACCCAGAAGGCGAACCTCGACGATCCTCGCGACGTCTATCGCGGGGAGAACGCCAAACCCGAGGACTGGATCATGCTCGGGAACCACGACACGCCCACCGTGTGGACGAAGGCGGAGCGCTGGGTCGAGACGGGAGCGTCCGGGCGGCACGCCGAGCACCTCGCGTCGCGTCTCCTCGCGGAGAACGAGGATCGCGCGGCCTGGGCGCGCGCCATCGCGGCGGATCCTGCCGCGCTCGCGCAGGCGCGCTTCGCGGAGCTGTTCGTCGGGCCGGCGCGGCACGTGATGGTCCACTTCACGGACCTCCTCGGCTCGCGAGCGCCGTACAACGTGCCGGGGACGGTGTCCGGCGCGAACTGGTCGCTCCGCATCCCGCACGACGTCCGGACCGAGCACGCCGCGCGCGTCCGGGCGAACCGCGCGCTCGATCTCCCGGGCGCGCTCGCCCGGGCGCTCCGCGCGCGGGGCGCCGGGTTCGTCGCCCTTCACCGCGAGCTCCTCGCCGGGCTCGACGCCGCGGCGCGCCCGGCGCGCTGAGCGGACGCTCGGCAGGCGAACGTCCCGCCGCGGGCGGCCGACGGCGCCGGCAGGCCAGCCGCACCTCGCCGCGCTCGCGAGCGAGGCGCTCGACCGCGACCTCGACCGCCCACCCATCCGTCACCCCGGCCGCGGCGCCGGCTTCCCCGCACCCTCCCCGCTCACCGGGATCCCGCTCATCACGTGCTCGGCCAGCGCCGTGATGGTGAGCGACGGGTTCACGCCCAGGTTCGCCGGCACGAGGCTCCCGTCCGCCACGTAGAGGTCCTCGTACCCGAAGATCCGCCCCGTCCGATCGCACACCCCGTCCTCCGGCGTGGCACCCATCGTCGCGCCGCCGAGGATGTGCGCCGTGCTGGAGGCGCCGAGGAACACCTCGTGGAGGCCGCTCTGCGGGACGCCGCCCATCTTCCGCGCCATCCGCGCGGCGAGGGCGTTCGCGAGGGGCATGTACGTCGGGGGCCGCGCCTGGCCCCGGGCGAGCTCGCTCGAGAGCGCCCTGCCCCAGGGCCGCCGCGCGAGCCGCAGCCGCATGTGGCTCGAGAGCGGCTGCATCACGAGGAGGATCGCCGTGCGTCGCGCCCAGCCGAAAGGCCAGTGGGCGCGGACGAAGTCGAGGGGATGGCGGACCGCGTTGCCGAGCCAGCGGAGCCAGCGCGGCCAGGGCGGTCCGGCGCCGGTGAGGTGCGTCGACAGGAGCGCCATCGCGTCGTGGCCCTTGCCGTAGCGGACGATCTCCACGTGGGTGTCCGCGTCGGCGTCGATCCCGGAGGTGATGGCGATCCCGCGGCTGTAGTCGACGGCGTCCCCCCGCGCGGTGACCGCGAGGAGCGCCTCGCTGTTCGTCCGCACGTAGTCGCCGAGCGGCGCGGCGAGGCGCGGGAGGCTGCCGCGCTCCCGGCAGCGCAGGAGCAGGTTCACCGTCCCGAGCGCGCCGGCGGCGAAGACCACGCCCCGCGCGCGGAGCACCCGCGTCCGCCGCGAGAGCGGGCGCGTGGAGCGGACGGTGCGGACCTCGTAGCCGCCGCCCGGCGCCGGCCGCACGTCGAGGACCTTCGTCTCCGGGTGGATGACGCAGCCGCGCCGCTCGGCGAGGAAGAGGTAGTTCCGGTCGAGGGTGTTCTTCGCGCCGTGCTTGCACCCCGTCATGCAGCCGCCGCACAGCGTGCAGCCGGTGCGCGGAGGCCCCTCCCCGCCGAAGAACGGATCCGGATCCGTCCGGCCCGCCTCGCCGAAGTACACGCCCACCGTGTGGCGCGCGAACGTGCTCCCGCGCCCCGTCTCCTCCTCCACCACCTGCCGCAAGAGCTCGTCGGCCGGGAACGTCTCCGGCGCCGGGGTCGCCCCCAGCATGAAGCGCGCGGTCCTGTAGTGGGGCGCGAGCGACGCCGCCCAGTCCACGCCCGCCGGCCAGCGCGGGTCCTCGAACGCGCGCGCCGGCGGCTCGAGCAGCGTGTTCGCGTAGACGAGGCTGCCACCGCCCACGCCCGCGCCGTGCAGCACGAGCACGTGCTTCAGGACCGAGATCTGCTGGATGCCGTAGCAGAGCAGCCGCGGCATCCAGAGGGACTTGCGGACGTTCCAGTTCGTGGCCGCGAAGTCATCCGGACCCCAGCGCTTCCCCATCTCGAGCACCGCGACGCGGTAGCCCTTCTCGCTGAGCCGGAGGGCGGAGACGGCGCCGCCGAAGCCGGAGCCGATGACGATGAAGTCGTAGTCGAGCGCGTCGCGCACGCCCGCAGTCTGCCAGAGCGGGCGGGCCGCGCGCGAGCGGAGCCTCGCCTGCCAGGGCAGCCGGCCCGGGTCCCGGTTGCGCCGCCCGCGAGGGCCCCCGCCCGTCCGCTGGAAGGGCGGCGCCGCGCGCGCTCCCGTGGCCAGGAAGTGAACGTCGCTCAGCCGCGCCCGCCCGCGCCCGCGCCGATCACCTCGTGCGCGACCGCGAGGAAGCGCTGCACCACCGGGCGCGGGTCCTCGGGCCGGTGGATGGCGACGAGGCGCGTGCGCGGGGCGGGGCTCCGCAGCGGCCGGTAGACCACGCCGGGGAGCCGGACCGTCTGCGCCGACTCGGGGACGAGCGTGATGCCGATCCCGGCCGCGACGAGGGCGACGGTGGTCGACAGCTCGAGCGTCTCCTGCGCGACCTCGGGGCGGAAGCCCGCCGCGCGGCAGGCGTTCACGACCTCGTCCGCCCAGCCCGGCCGTGGCTGGCGCGGGAAGAGCACGAACGGCTCCTCGGCGAGCGCGTGCAGGGAGAGCGCGCGGCGCGCGGCGAGGGGGTGGCGTGCCGCGAGCGCCACGACGAGCGGCTCCTCCGCGAGCGGGTCCTCCCGGAGCGTCTCGTCGCCGACGGGCGGCCGGGCGAGGCCGAGCTGGATCGAGCCCGCCCGGATCGCCGCCACCTGCTCGGCGGTGGAGAGCTCGGTGAGCGTGAGCGCGATCTCGGGGTGGCGCTGCCGGAACGTCCGGACGAGGCGCGGGAGCAGCGCGTAGGTGGCGGACGCGACGAACCCCACCGCGAGCGACCCCACCTCGCCGCGCGCCACCCGGCGCGCCGACTCGGCCGCCCGGGAGACGCGCTCGAGGATGCCCCGCGCGTCCAGCAGGAAGGTCCCGCCCGCCTCGGTGAGCCGGACCCGCCGGTTCGTCCGGAGGAACAGCTCGAAGCCGAGCTCGCGCTCGAGCTGCCGGATCTGCTGGCTGAGCGGCGGCTGCGCGATGTGGAGCCGCGCCGCGGCGCGGCCGAAGTGCAGCTCCTCGGCGACGGCCACGAAGTAGCGGAGGTGTCGGAGCTCCACGGTGAGACCTCCAGAGTATCATTCGCGACGAAAGATATATTGGACGTCTTGCTGACCGCCGCGGCAAGTTCACGCGTCCCGGGCCGCGCCCGGTCAGCGATGCCCTCCCGCCCTCTCCCGCCCCAGGCTCCCCGGCCACCCGGCCCGGTCGCCGCGCTCCTCTCGCTCGCGCTCGCCGGGATCTGCGCGTTCCTGAACGTCTACGCGACGCAGCCGCTCCTGCCGCTCCTCGGCGTGGCCTTCGGCGTCTCCAAGGCCGCTGCGGCCCTCACGGTGAGCGCCCCGCCCATCGCCATCGCGCTCGCCTCGCCGTTCGTGGGCGCGCTGGCGGAGCGCGTGGGGCGGCGCCGGCTCATCGTGGGGTCGCTGTTCGCGCTGTCCGTCCCCACCCTGCTCGCCGCGACGGCCCCCGGCATGCGGTCGCTCCTCGCGTGGCGGTTCGCGCAGGGCCTCGCCGTCCCGGGCGTGTACGCCGTCTCGATCTCGTACGTCGCGGCGGAGTGGGCGGAGGGCGGCCTGGCGCGCGGGATGGCGATCGTCGTGAGCGGCAACGTCGTGGGCGGGTTCCTCGGCCGCGTGGTCGCGGCGCTCGTGGCCGAGCGCGCTGGCTGGCGCGCCGCCTTCGTCGCCCTCGGCGCGATCACGCTCGCGGGCGCGCTCGCCGTCGCCCGCGGCCTCCCGCCGGAGCGCCGCCCGGCGCCGCGGCGCGGCCCGCCGCTCGCGGCGCTGCGCGCCCTCGCCGGCCGCC
>NZ_JALCZC010000071.1:0-22229 GCF_022690805.1 Anaeromyxobacter sp. SG66 | reverse complement strand
GGTCCGCCGCGCCGAAGCCGGCCCAGGCCCCGGCCCCGAAGGCCGCCGCCCGCAAGGCCGCCGCCGCCGCGCCGCGGCCCGACCCCCGCGACCGGCTCCGGCGCGTCCTGTTCCTCGTGCCGTACGCGGTGCGCCACCCGGGCATCCCGGTGAAGGAGCTCGCGCGCCGCTGCGCCTGCACCGAGCGGGAGCTGCTCGCGGATCTCGACTTCCTCCTCGAGGTCGGCTCGCCGCCGTTCGCGCCCGACGACTTCCTCGACCTGTACGTCGAGGGGGACCGCGTCTACGTCGCGCTGCACCAGAGCTTCTCCCGCCCGCCGCGCTTCACCGAGAGCGAGGCGGCCGCGCTCGCCGCCGCGGCGCAGGGGCTCGGTGGCGAGGGCCGGGAGCGCGCCGTGAAGGCGCTCCGCGAGTCGGTGCCGCGCGACCGCCGCGCGAGCTTCGACGAGCTCGTCGGCCGCATCTACGCCGGCGCGCCGCCCGCGCGCGACTCGGTGCTCGGCCGGCTCCAGCGCGCCATCGCCGAGCGCCGCGCGGTGCGGCTCGCCTACCACTCCGCCTCGCGCGACGCGGAGACCGAGCGCGTCGTCCGCCCCTACACGCTCGCCCAGCGGTTCGGCCACTGGTACCTGTACGGCCACGACTCCGAGCGCGGGAAGGCGCTCGCGTTCCGCCTCGACCGGATCCGGGAGTGCGCCGTCACGGACGAGCGCTTCGATCCGCCGAGCGAGGCGGAGCTCGTGCTCGCGCGGCTCTTCTCGGAGGCGCAGGGAGAGCCCGCGCAGATAAAGCTCGGGCCCCTCGCCGCGGCCTGGGCGCTCGCCCGGCCCGGGGTGCGGCTCGTGAAGCGCACGGAGAAGGGCGGGGCGGTCGTCGAGCTCGCCGGGGCGAGCGACGAGTACGCCACCCGGTACGCGCTCTCCCTCGGCGGCGACGCCGAGGTGATCGCGCCGGCCTCGGCGCGCCGGCACTTCGTGGACGCGGTGCGGCGGACCCTCGCCCGCTACGGGTGAGGAGCGCTCGGGCGCGCACACCCTGGGTTCCCCAGGACCACCTCCCGCCACCCGATAAAACGGGACTTGGCGGCGGCACGCGAACCGCATCCCGGGCCGCCGCAATCTCGCGGAGGTGCCTTGGCCCGGGTCCTGATCGTCGACGACACCGACATCGTCCGGCGTGCGCTGGAGCTCGCCGTGCGGCGGATGGGACACGCCGCCGTGTCCACCTCCAACGCCGCCGAGGCGCTCGCCCTCGCCCGGCTGGAGCCGCCGGATCTGGCCCTCGTGGACTTCCGCATGCCGGGCATGGACGGCGCGGAGCTGTTCCTCGCGCTTCGCGAGGCGCTCGGCGAGCGCTGCCCGAAGATCCTCTTCGTGTCGGCGACCCCCCCGGACGAGGTCGCGCGCGAGGTCGAGCGGATCGGCCGGCCGGTCGGCTACGTGAAGAAGCCGTTCCACCTGGACGATCTGGTGAGGGTGGTCGGCGAGGCCTTGGCCTAGCGCGCCGGAGAAACCGTTTTCGGCCTGCGCCGGGCGCGCGCGTCGCTCCGCTACTTCTTCTCCACCCACTCGAAGAACAGCTGCGCCATCGCCGCGACGTCCTTGTCGCCTCGGCCGCTCTCCGCGGCGGCGGCGAGGAGGCGGCGCACGGTCTCGTTGAGCGGGACCTTCGCGCCGAGGTCGGCGGCGGCCTCCTGCGCGAGCCGCTGATCCTTCTCGGCGAGGGCGATGGAGAACCGCGGCGCGAAGTCCCTGCGCTCCACGAGCTCCCCCTTCATGAGGTAGAGGGGCGAGTGGAACGACGAGGCCTGGAGCACCTCCACGAGCTTGGGGACGGCGATGCCGCCCGCCTGCGCGAGCGCGAGCGCCTCGCCGAAGGCCGTGATCATGGCGCCGCCGATGGCGTTCACGCAGAGCTTGAGGAGCGCCGCCTGGGCGGCCTCGTCGACCTCGAACAGGCGGGCCGACACCGCGTGCAGCGCAGGCCGGGCGCGTTCGCGCGCGATCGCCGGGCC
The DNA here is from genome assembly GCF_022690805.1 of Anaeromyxobacter sp. SG66. Lineage (NCBI taxonomy): Bacteria > Pseudomonadati > Myxococcota > Myxococcia > Myxococcales > Anaeromyxobacteraceae > Anaeromyxobacter > Anaeromyxobacter sp. SG66. Next base: position 20,215 of record NZ_JALCZC010000071.1, on the reverse strand, counting down.
GCCGACCACGAGGACGAGCTGGGCCTGCTCGGCCGCCGTCCGCGATCCCAGCACCGGGCACGCGACGAACCGGGCGCCTCGCGCGCTCACCCGCTCGCCGACCGAGCGCGCCGCCTGGACGCCGGCGGTGCTCATGTCCACGAGCACGTCCCCCTCGCGCAGCGCCGCCAGGACGCCGTCCGGTCCCTCGAGCACCGCGTCGAGCGCGCGCTCGTCCGTGAGGCAGCAGACGACGAGGTCCCGGCCCGTCGCGCACTCGCGCGGCGACCCCGCGAGCTTGCCGCCCTTCGAGACGATGTGGCCGGCCTTCGAGGGAGTCCGGTTCCAGACCGTCAGGTCGTGGCCGGCCTTCCGGAGGTTGTTTGCGATGGGCTCTCCCATGGTCCCGAGCCCCAGGAAACCGATGCGGAGTCGCATGTTGGCCTTGTAACCCGACGCGGCGGACCCGGCCAACGTCACGGAAGCGGCGTGGGCGTCCGCCGCGGGTGCGGCGAACCCGCCTCTGGCGCGGCGCGGCATTCTCTGCGACGCTCCTCCCGCTCGCCGGCCCCGCGCCGGCAGTGTTCACCCGAGGTTAGGGAGCTCCAAGGGCATGGCGACGGCGGACGTCATCGTGGTGGGTGGGGGTGTGAGCGGGCTCGGGCTCGCGTGGAAGGCGGCCCAGGCGGGCCGCAAGGTGCTCGTGCTCGAGCGCGAGGCGCGTGTGGGCGGCTGCCTCCACTCGCACCGGCGGCCGGACGGCTACTGGTTCGAGATGGGCGCGCACACCGCCTACAACAGCTACGGCGCGCTGCTCGACATCGTGGTCGGCACGGGCATGACGGGCAAGGTGAAGGAGCGCGGGCCGGCGCGGGGGCGATTCGGGCTGCTCCGGAACGGCGAGTACCGCTGGCTCACGCCGCCCAAGATCCTGCTCCAGCTGAACTGGCTCGAGGCGGCCGTCCACTTCCCCCTGAACTTCCTGCGCAAGAAGGACGGGGAGACGATCGGGTCGTACTACTCGAAGCTCCTCGGGCCCGGAAACTACGCGCGGCTCTTCTCCCCGTTCTTCGCGGCCGTCCCCTCGCAGAAGGCCGATGGGTTCCCGGTGGAGGGGGCGGGGTCGCTGTTCAAGAAGCGGCCGCGCCGGCCGGAGTTCGTGCGGAGCTTCGGCCTCGAGGGCGGCCTGCAGTCGGTGTGCGACGCGGCGGCCGCCGCGCCGGGGATCACCGTCGAGAAGGGCGTCCGCGCGACCCGGGTCGCCCGCGCCGGCGGAGGCTTCGTCGTGACGGCCGCGGACGGCCGCACCTGGGAGGCGCCGATCGCGGCGGTGGCCGCTCCGGTCGACCAGGCGCCCAGCCTCCTCCGCGACGACTTCCCCGCCCTCGCGGGCGCGATCGAGCGCGTCCGGACGGTGGCCGTCGAGAGCGTGGGCGTCGCGCTGCCGCGCGAGCGGTGCTGGATGCCGGAGTGCGCGTTCCTCGTCCCCGTGGACGACGTGTTCCACTCCTGCGTGACGCGCGACCCGTTCCCGGATCCCCGCTTCCGCGGCTTCGCCTTCCACTTCAAGCCCGGCCTCTCGCGCGACGAGCGGCTCGAGCGGATCTCCGCGGTGCTGCGCGTCCCGGTGGCGGAGCTCCCGGACGTCGTGGAGCAGCGGATCGTCCTGCCGGCTCCCGCGCTCGGCCACCCCGAGATCGTGGCGGAGATCGACCGTGGCCTCGCCGGGCAGCGGCTCGCCGTGACCGGCAACTACTTCGCCGGCCTCGCCATCGAGGACTGCGTGCTCCGCTCCAACGCGGAGTGGGCGCGGGTGGGGAGCTCGCCTTAGGGCGGCGGTCCGGGCGGGCCCGCCGGCTCCGCGGCGGCGGGCGCCCGCGGCGCCGGCTCGAAGCGGAAGGCGCCGTCCGCGAAGTCCACCCGCACGCGCGCGCCCTCCGTCACCTCGCCGCGGAGCATCATCCGCGAGATGGGCGTCTCGAGCTCGCGCTGGATGGCGCGCCGGAGCGGGCGCGCGCCGAAGCGCGGCTCGAACCCGCGCTCGACGAGGCCGTCGATCGCGGCGGGCGTCACCTCGAGCGAGATGCCCTGGCCGTGGAGCTTGCGGCGCGTGACCTCGAGGAGCCGCTCGACGATGCCGCCCATCTGCTCGCGCGTGAGCGGGTGGAACACGACGATCTCGTCGATGCGGTTCAGGAACTCCGGCCGGAACGCGGTCTTCAGCGCCTCCATCGCCTGATCGCGCATGGCGCGCGCCGACTCGTCGTCGCTCCGCAAGAACCCGACGGTCGTGCGGTAGGCGAGCGCGTCGGCGCCGACGTTCGAGGTGAGCACCACGATGGTGTTCTTGAAGCTCACCGTGCGCCCCTTGGCGTCGGTGAGCCGCCCGTCGTCCATGAGCTGGAGGAGCACGTTGAAGACGTCCGGGTGCGCCTTCTCGATCTCGTCGAAGAGCAGGACCGAGTACGGGCGCCGCCGCACGGCCTCGGTGAGCTTGCCCGCCTCCTCGTACCCGACGTAGCCCGGGGGCGCGCCGACGAGCCGGGAGACGGTGTGCCGCTCCTGGAACTCCGACATGTCGAAGCGGATCATCGCCCCCTCGTCGTTGAAGAGGTACTCGGCGAGGGCGCGGGCGGTCTCGGTCTTCCCCACGCCCGTGGGGCCGAGGAAGAGGAACGTCCCGATGGGACGGTTGGGGTCCTTGAGGCCGGTGCGCGCCCGGCGGACCGCCTCGGACACGGCGCGGATCGCCTCCTCCTGGCCCACGACCCGCTTCTCGAGCGCGCGCTCCATCTCGAGCAGCCGCTGCATCTCCTCCATGCGCAGCTTCTCGGCGGGGATCCCGGTCCACTCCGCGACGACGCGCGCGACGTCCTCGGGGCCGACCGACGGCTCCTGCGTGGAGCGCTGCTCGCGCCAGCCCTTGCGCATCCGGTCGAGCTCCGCCTTGAGGCCCTCGAGCTCCTTCTTGAGCTCGGCCGCCTCGGCGTAGCGCTCGGCGGCGACGGCCTGCGCCTTGTCCTTCTCGCGCTGCGCGACGCGCCCCTCGAGCTGCGAGAGCCGGTCCGGGCCGCTCGCGGCGGAGAGCCGCACCATGGCCGCGGCCTCGTCCATGAGGTCGATGGCCTTGTCGGGGAGGAAGCGGTCCGTGACGTACCGGTCCGAGAGGTCCACCGCGGCGTCGAGCGCCGCGTCGGTGATCTTGACGCGGTGGTGGGCCTCGTAGGAGTCGCGGAGGCCGCGGAGGATCTCGAGCGTCTGCGCCGGCGTCGGCTCCGAGACGAGCACCGGCTGGAAGCGGCGCTCGAGCGCGGCGTCCTTCTCGATGTGCTTGCGGTACTCGTCGAGCGTGGTGGCGCCGAGCGCCTGCAGCTCGCCGCGGGCGAGCGCGGGCTTCAGGAGGTTCGACGCGTCCATCGCGCCCTCGGCGCCGCCCGCGCCGACCACGGTGTGGATCTCGTCGATGAAGAGGATGATCTTCCCCTTGAGCTTGCGGACCTCGTCCATGAGGCCGGTGAGCCGCTGCTCGAAGTCGCCCCGGAAGCGCGTGCCGGCGAGCATCCCGCCGAGATCGAGCGCGAGGACGCGCTTGTCGCGCAGCACCTCGGGCACGTCGCCCGCGGAGATGCGCTGGGCGAGCCCCTCGGCGATGGCGGTCTTGCCGACGCCGGGCTCGCCCACCAGCACGGGGTTGTTCTTCGTCTTGCGGGAGAGGATGCGGATGACCCGCTCCACCTCCGCCTCGCGCCCGATCACCGGGTCGAGCTCGCCGGCCCTCGCGAGCGCGGAGAGATCGCGGGAGAAGCGGGCGAGGTTCGGCGGCAGATCGGTGCGGCGCGGCGGCGCCGCCCCGCCCGACGCCTCGGGCGCGCCGCCCTGGAGCCGCGCCTCGAGCGCGCGCGGGTCCACGTCGCGGAGGAACTGCGCCGCGAAGCTCTCGCCGTCGACGACGATGGCCGCGAGGAGGTGCTCGGGGCCGATGAAGTCCTGGCCGCGCTGCGCCGCCTGCATCCGCGCGACCTGCAGGACGCGCTTCATGCCGGACGAGAGCCCCACCTGCTCCGCCTCGATCGGCGCGCCGCGCGGGATCGCCTGCTCGAGCCGCGCCTCGTACTCCTCCACCGCCACGCCGGAGGCGCCGAGCGCCTCGCGCAGCTCGGGGACCTCGTGCAGGAGCGCGAGCAGGAGGAAGTCCACGCCGACCCGCGGCTGGCCCCAGGCGAGCGCCTCCTGGGCCGAGCGCTGCAGCACCCGCTGCGCCATCTCCGACAGGCGCCCGAGCATGCCTTCTCGCCCGCGCAGGCGGGGCCCGAACAGCCCTTCCATCAGGCTCTCCAGGGAGCCGAGCCGGCCCCCGCCCGCCATCGCGCTCGCGCAGTGGTGGCAGAGCCGCACCGCGGCCTCTCCGCCGCCGTTCATCCGCCGGCGCAGCTCGATCGCCGCAGGTCGCACGCCGCAGTTCTCGCAGAGTAGGGTCGCCACGTCGGAATCCCTCCGACGCAAACGTAGGCTCCGCGCGCCCGCGGCGAGGCGGGGAGAATCGGGGGAGCGGGGGGAGGGCCGTGCGCCGCGCGGGCGCGAGCGCCCGACCTTAGACGCGAGTCGCGAACAGGCGAGCGTAGCGAGCCCGCCGGGGCGACGCCGCGGAAGCGGCGAAGCCGCTCGCGGCGGCGCACGGGACCCGGCGAGCAGGGGTGGGGCCCCGACGACGGCGGCCAGCCGTCGGCGGGGCGGGGGCGCAGCCCCCGTTACGCGGTCGCGCCGCCGCCGTTCGAGACGGGTGCGCCGAGCAGCTCGCCGAGCCGGGCGGCGAGGCGCCGCGGCCGGAGCTCCCCGGCCGGCGCGACGAAGATGGTGTCGTCGCCGGCGATGGTGCCGAGCACCTCCGGCAGCTCGGCGAGGTCGATCGCGCGGGCGATCGCGGGGGCGCTGCCGGGGTGGGTGCGGATGACCACGAGCGAGGCGTTCGAGGTCACCTCGGAGACGAGGCCGCGCAGCGTCGCGAGGCCGTCCGAGCCGCCGGCGCCGTCGGGGAGCTCGTAGACGGTGCCCCCCTCCGGGCGCGACACGCGGCGGGCGCCGAGCTGCGCGAGGTCGCGCGACAGCGTCGCCTGCGTCGCCTCGATCCCCCCCGCGCGCAGCGCGTCGAGCAGCTCGTCCTGGGTGCCGATCTGGCGCCCGCGGAGCAGGCGGACGACGGCGTCGCGGCGGCGGCGCTGGCTGTTCATGTGGAGGTCACGAGCGAGCCCACCCCGCGGTCGGTGAAGAGCTCGGCGATGACGGTGTGCGGCTGGCGCCCGTCCAGCACGTGGACGCGCTCCACGCCGCCCGCGAGCGCGGCGAGGATCGACTGGGCCTTCCACTTCATGCCCCCGGTCACGGCGCCGGCCTGCACCCGGCGCGCGAGATCGCGGGTGTCGAGCTGGCGCACGAGCGCGCCGTCCGGGCTGGACTCGAGGATGCCGGGGACGTCGGTGAGGTAGATGAGCTTCTTCGCCCCGAGCGCCACCGCGACCGCGGCGGCGACCTCGTCGGCGTTGATGGACAGGCTGCCGCCCTCGTCGGAGAGGCCGATGGGCGAGATCACCGGGACGTAGCCGCCGTCGAGGAGCATGCGGAGGAACTCCCGGTTCACCTCCACCACCTCGCCGACGTGCCCGAGGTCGCGGCCGGACTCGTGCGTCGCCTTCTTGGCGCGCAGGAGCCGCCCGTCCTTCCCCGACAGGCCGACCGCGCCGGCGTTCCGCGCGTTGAGGAGCGCCACGAGCTCCTGGTTCACCTTGCCGGTGAGGACCATCTCCACGACGGGCAGGCTCTGGGCGTCGGTCACGCGCATGCCGTCCACGAACTCGCTGCGCTCGCCGAGCTTCTCGAGGGTCTTCGTGATCTCGGGCGCGCCGCCGTGGACCACCACCGGCTTCAGGCCCACCTTCTTGAGGAGGGACACGTCCTCGGCGAACGCCTCCTTGAGGCTGTCCTTCACCATCGCCGCGCCGCCGTACTTGATGACGGCGATCTGGCCGGAGAAGGCGGAGATGTACTTGAGCGCCTCGGCGAGGAGCGCCCGCTTGAAGGCAGGGCTGTAGTTCGAGACGCGGTCGTCCTTGGCGATCCCGCCGTCCGGCTTCTGGACGATGAGGGAGGTGTAGTCCGCGTTGATCTTCACGTAGTCGTAGGAGAGATCGCAGCCCCAGGCGGTCGCGCGCGCCTCGCCGTCGGCGAGCTCGACGAGCACGTCGATCCGGCTCTCGCGCATGCGCGTGCGGAGGTTCTCCCGGTCGAACTCGATGGGCGCTCCGCCGCCGAACACCGCGATGCCCTGCAAGGACACGCGCGCCTTGAAGGGATCGATCGGGTAGCCCGCGGCGCCGGCGCGGGCGCCGACGGTCGAGAGGATGCGCCCCCAGTTCGGATCGGCGCCGAAGAGCGCCGCCTTCACGAGCGGCGACGACGCGATCGAGCGGGCGCAGTCGCGGGCCGCCTCGTCGCCGGGCGCCCCCGAGACCACCACCTCGACGAGCTTCGTCGCGCCCTCGCCGTCGGCGGCCATGGCGCGGCCCATCTCGCCGAGGAGGTCGCCGAGCGCGGTCTCGAGCACCGCGAGGTCGGGACCCGGCTCGGAGATGCGGGGGTTCCCGGCGAGCCCGTTCGCGAGCGCGATGACGCAGTCGTTCGTGGACATCTCGCCGTCCACGGTGACCATGTTGAGGGTCTTCTGGACCGCGCGGGAGAGCGCGTCCTGCAGCGCCCTGGGCGTCACGGCGGCGTCGGTCGTGACGAGGCACATCGTCGTGGCGAGCTGCGGCGCGAGCATGCCCGAGCCCTTGCAGATGGCCGACACGACCGCGGTCTTCCCGCCGAGCGTGACCTCGCGCGCCGCCATCTTCGGGCGCGTGTCGGTGGTCATGATCGCCTCGGCGGCGAGGTCGGGGTGATCGCCGAGCTGATCCACGAGGGCGGGCAGGGCGGTCACGATCTTCATCGCCGGGAGCCGCGCGCCGATGACGCCGGTGGAGGCGGTGAGCACCGCGCGCTTCTGCACCCCGAGCGCGTCGGCGACGGCGCTCCGGATCACGGCCACGTCGTCGAGGCCCGCGGGCCCGGTGAGCGCGTTCGCGTTCCCGGAGTTCGCCACGATGGCGCGCATCCCCTCGGCGGGGACGCGCGGGCGCGCGTCCTGGATCGGCGCGGCGGCGGCCTTGTTGATGGTGAAGACGCCGGCCGCGGCGGCGGGGTGATCCGACACCACGAGGGCGAGATCGCGCCGCTGGGGCTTGAGCCCGCAGGCGACGCCGCCGAACCGGAAGCCCTTCGGGATCCTCACGGTCAGCCTCCGAGCAGGTCGAGCCCGGCCGTCTCGGGCCAGCCCATCGCCGCGTTCATCGCCTGCACGGCCTGGCCGGCGGCGCCCTTCACGAGGTTGTCGATGGCGGAGGTGGCGAGCGCGATCCCGGCCCGCGGGTCCACCGCGACGCCGACGTGGGCGCGGTTCGTGTGGAGCACGTCCTTCACCATGACCTTGTCCGCGGCGAGGACCTTCACGAACGGCTCCTCGGCGTACGCGGCGCGGAGCGCGCCCTCGAGGTCGGCCGGACGCGCGCCGCCGGCGAGCCGGAGCGCGACGGAGGAGAGGATCCCGCGGCGGATGGGGACGAGCACCGGGGTGAACGCGATCGGGCCGCAGGCGCCGGCGTGGCGCAGCACCGTCTGCTCGATCTCGGGCACGTGCTGGTGGCGGCCGAGGCGGTAGGCGCGCAGGTCGTCCCCGACCTCGACGAAGCTGTAGTCCTCGCTCGCCTTGCGGCCGGCGCCGGACACGCCGGAGAGGCCGGTGACGACGATCCCGTCCGGCGACACGAGCCCCGACTTCACGAGGGGCGCCACGGCGAGCGCGATGGAGGTCGCGTAGCAGCCCGGGTTCGTGACGAGCCTGGCTCCCGCGAGCCCGGCGCGCGCGAGCTCGGGCAGGCCGTACCGCGCCTCGGCGAGGAGCTCGGGGGCGGGGTGCGGGAACCCGTACCAGGCCGGGTAGGCCGCGGGGTCCGCGAGCCGGAACGCGCCGGAGAGATCCACGACGCGGGCGCCGCGCGCGAGCAGCCTCGGCGTGAGCGCGGCGGACACCTCCGCGGGCGTCGCCAGGAACACGATCTCGCCGTCGGCGCGCTCGGCCTCGGCGAGCGGGCGGTAGCGCAGCGCCGCGAGCTCACCCGAGAGCGGGAGCCGCCCGCCGGCGGGCTCGTCCGCCCAGCGATCGGAGTAGAGCGCCGCGACGCGGACGTGCGCGTGGCGCGCGAGGAGCCGCGTCAGCTCGAGGCCGGTGTAGCCGGAGGCCCCGACCACCGAGACCGGATGGACATGCATGGGTCTGCATATCTATGCAGACGCGCGGGGAAGGTCAAGCGGGGGGGGGCCGGAACGGAAACGGGCCGGCGGGAGCGTGTCCCGCCGGCCCGAGTGCCCAGGAGAGGATTCGAACCTCCACGGTTTTGAGGCCGCCAGACCCTGAATCTGGTGCGTCTACCAGTTCCGCCACCTGGGCTTTGGGGGCCTCCTCATATGCCGTGCGCCGACGGGGTGTCAACCGGGAATCCCCCGGCCGCCCATCCGTTCCGTCCCTGCCGCGCCGCTTCGTCGCTAGAATGCGCGGCCCGGAGGACCCGCATGCTCGCCTCGCTCTTCGCCCTCAACCTCGTGCTCGCGACGGGCTCCGCGCAGGGCGCCCCCCAGGCGCCGCCCGAGGACTGGCCCTACGAGACGCCGCCGGGCCAGGAAGCCCCGGCGCAGGCCGAGCCCGCGCGCCCGGCGACCCCCGCGGCGCCTCGCGCCACCTCCACCCCGACCGGCACTGCGCGGCGTCCCCCCCGCACCCTCTCGCTCCTCTCCGCGGAGCCGCTCGGCGGCGGGTCGGCGACGCTCGCCTGGGCCGGCTGGTCCTCGCTCGGGATCGCCTGGGCGCAGGGGCTCACGCCGCAGGACGACCTCGGCGTGTTCGGGGATCTCGACTGGGCGAAGACCGAGCTGCGCCTCGGCGCCTTCTACCGCCGCCCGCTCGGCACCGCCGGCGGCTTCGACCTCGCCGGCCGCGTGGGCCTCGCCTGGTACGCGAACTTCGGCGGCGAGTGGATCCACGACGAGAACCACAAGGACCGCGGCCTCGAGCTCGCGCCCGCGCTCGTCCTCTCGACGCGCGCCGCCGGCGGGGTCGTCTCGCTCTCCGGCGAGGCGCCCATCACGGTGACCACCCGCTACGACGCCGGCGTGCTCTTCACCCCGCGCGCCGCGGCCTCCTACGAGACCCCGCTCTACGACGAGCTGACGGTCGGCGTCCGCGCCGCGGTCGGCTTCCGCGTCGGCGCCGGCGACGCGCCCCTGCGCGACGGCATGGCGGATCTTCAGTTCCTGGTGCTGGCGGGCTACCAGGTCCTGTAGCGCTCGCGGGCCCGCGGCGGGGCCTCCTCCCCTTCGCGCCAGCGCCGCCGCGCGCTACCAGCGCGCGGCGCAGGCGAGCGCGCCCGCCGTCTTCGGGGCGGCCGGCGCGCGCTCGCAGGCCGCGTCCACGGCGCGCAGCTTGCCCACCATCTCCTGCGCCGGGATCGCGCCGATCACGCGGTCGGGCACCTCGCGGCCGCGCGGGTCGATGAAGACCACGGTCGGCATCCCGACCACCCCGTACTTCTCCGCGAGCGCCTGGAACGCCTCGGACCCGTCCGTCCCGTCGAGCTTCACCGCGACGAAGCGGCTCGCCTCCTCGCGCACGCGCGGGTCGGCCCACGCGGTCTTGTCGAGCTCCTTGCAGGCCGTGCACCACTCGGCCCAGAAGTCGATGATGACCGGGCGACCGGAGGTCTTCGCGAGCGCGATCGCCTCCTCCTCGGAGTGCAGCCACGCGAACGCCGCGGCCGAGCGCGCGCGCTCCCGCGCCCCGGCGGCGCCGGCGGCGTAGACGATCCCACCCACGAGCAGCGCGACCCCGAGCCCCTTCGCGAGCCGCTCGCCGGCGGGCCCGTGGAAGCTCGCGTTCAGCGCGCCGAGGGCGACGCCGGCAGCCGCGAGCGCGGCCGCGACGAACGCCGCCTCGCGGGCGGCGGAGAAGATCGGCTTCACCTGCGGGAAGGCGTCCTTCAGGAAGATGCCGGCCGCGGCGAGGAGCGCGACGCCGAAGACCGACTTCACGGTCTCCATCCAGGCGCCGCTCTTCGGCAGCGAGATCGAGAACGCGCCGATGAGGAAGAAGAGCAGCCCCATGCCGAGCGCGTAGGTGAACATGATGCCGAGCCCGAACGCGACCGAGCCCTTAGCGGCGACGAAGGTGAGCGCCGCCGCGAGCACGGGCCCGGTGCAGGGCGCGGCGATGACGCCGGAGACGAGCCCCATCGCGAACGCGCCGGCGCGGCCCGCGCCGCCGACGCCGGACAGCCGCGCCTGGAGCGACGAGGGGAGCTGCAGCTCGAACGCGCCGAACATCGAGGCGGCCATCGCGGCGAGCACGAGCGCGACGAGCCCGATCACCCACGGGTTCTGCATCACGCTCCCGAACGCCTTGCCGGTGAGCGCCGCGCCCACGCCGAGCGCGGAGTACATCGCGGCGATCCCGAGGACGTACAGCCCGGAGAGCGCCATCGCCTCGGAGCGGGTGCCGGCCTTGCGGGCGCCGAAGATGGAGACGGTGATCGGGATGAGCGGGTACACACAGGGGGTGAGGCTCGTCGCGACGCCCCCCACGAAGGCGACGGCGAACGCGACGATCGAGCCCTCGGCGAGCAGGGTGCCGAGCTGGAGGTCGCTCTGGGACCCGGTCGGGCCCAGGCCGACCAGCTCAGGCAGCCACGCGACCGCCGCGAAGGTCAGCGCTGCGAGGAGGATCCGGGTCGGAAGGCGCATGTGTCCCTTGGGAACGGTAACGAAATTCCGCTGTGTCGCCCGATGCTTGCTTGCGGTGCACGCTTGACCGGGTGGCTGATTTCCTTATACTCGACCCCGCCCGTCGACGTCCGGGCGTTAGCGTTCCCTGAAGCTTAAGAGCCCTCGGGTGCGATGAAGATTCCCATCTACATGGATTATCACGCCACGACCCCGGTCGATCGCCGGGTGCTCGAGGCGATGCTCCCGTACTTCTCCGAGCAGTTCGGAAACGCGGCCTCCAAGAGCCACGTGTTCGGCTGGCACGCCGAGGAGGCGGTCGAGGCAGCGCGCGAGGAGGTGGCGAAGCTCATCGGCGCCTCCGCCAAGGAGATCGTCTGGACGAGCGGCGCGACCGAGTCCGACAACCTCGCGGTGAAGGGCGTCGCGCAGTTCTACCAGTCGAAGGGCAAGCACCTCGTCACCTGCAAGACCGAGCACAAGGCGGTGCTCGACTCGATGCACGCGCTCGAGCGGCAGGGCTTCGAGGTGACCTTCCTCGACGTCGAGAAGGACGGACGGCTCGATCCCGCCCGGCTGAAGGCGGCGCTGCGGAAGGACACGACCCTCGTCTCGATCATGCACGCCAACAACGAGACCGGCGTCCTCCACCCCATCGAGGAGATCGGGCGGATCACGCGCGCGGCGGGCGTGCTCTTCCACTGCGACGCGGTGCAGGGCGTCGGGAAGGTCCCGTTCGACGTGGAGCAGGCGAACGTGGACCTCGCCTCGATCTCCGCGCACAAGATGTACGGGCCGAAGGGCATGGGCGCGCTGTACGTCCGGCGCAAGCCGCGCGTGCGGCTCACGGCGCAGATGGACGGCGGCGGCCACGAGCGCGGGTTCCGCTCCGGCACGCTGAACGTGCCCGGCATCGTGGGGATGGGCAAGGCCGCCGAGCTCGCGCGGCTCGAGGGCGCCGCCGAGGCGGCGCGGGTGCTGGCGCTCCGCGAGCGGCTCCGCAAGGGCCTCCAGGCGGGCCTCGATCTCCTGACCGTGAACGGCAGCCTCGCGCACCGCGTCCCGGGCAACCTGAACGTCAGCTTCGCCTACGTCGAGGGCGAGGCGCTGATGATGGCCATCAAGGACGTGGCCGTGTCGTCCGGGTCGGCCTGCACGAGCGCGTCGCTCGAGCCGTCGTACGTGCTGCGCGCGATGGGCATCTCGGAGGACCTCGCGCACTCCTCGATCCGCTTCGGCCTCGGGAGGTTCACGACCGAGGAGGAGGTGGACCACGTCGTCCGCCTCGTGGTCGCGAAGGTCAAGAAGCTCCGCGAGATGTCGCCGCTCTACGAGATGGTGAAGGACGGGGTCGACCTGTCTCAGATCGAGTGGGCGAACCCCCACTAGCGAAGGAACGAAGATGTCGTACTCGGAAAAGCTCCTCGATCACTACGAGAACCCCCGCAACGTCGGCTCGCTCGACAAGGGCGACCCGGACGTCGGGACCGGGCTCGTCGGCGCCCCGGCCTGCGGGGACGTGATGAAGCTGCAGATCAGGGTGAACGGCGACGGCGTCATCGAGGACGCGAAGTTCAAGACGTTCGGCTGCGGATCGGCGATCGCGTCCTCCTCGCTCGTGACCGAGTGGGTGAAGGGCAAGACCGTCGACGAGGCGCTGACCATCAAGAACACCGACGTGGCGAACGAGCTCAACCTGCCGCCGGTGAAGATCCACTGCTCGGTCCTCGCGGAGGACGCCATCAAGGCGGCCGTCGCCGACTGGCAGAAGAAGCACGGCCTCGACCCGACGGTGAAGGCTGACACGGTCCAGGGCGATCGCGCGGCGCTGCTCGAGCGCGGCGTGCTGAAGTCCGGGATCTGAGGGGAGGCGCGAAGGATGGCGGGGAACATCGACCTGAGCGAGAAGGCGGCGGTGCGGATCCGCGCCCTCTCGGCGGAGAAGGGGACGCCCAACGGCGGCCTTCGCCTGGGCGTGAAGGGGGGCGGCTGCTCGGGCCTCTCCTACGTCATCGACTGGGCCGCCGAGCCCGCCAAGCACGATCAGGTGATCGAGCGGGACGGCGCGCGGCTCTTCGTCGACCCGAAGAGCGCCGTGTTCCTCGCGGGCACGGTGGTGGACTGGCAGCAGACGCTGATGCAGAGCGGCTTCGTGTTCAGAAACCCCAACGTGAAGAGCGCCTGCGGCTGCGGCGAGTCGTTCACGATCTAGTCGATACGTGCTAGTGCGTTCCCGCTCGGCGCCGGGATCTCCCCGGGCGAGCGGGAATGCTCTTTTCGAGAGCATGCGCCACCCGATCTGAGATGCGCCACCCGACCTGCTGGAGCTGCGAGCTGGAGCTGGAGAGCGGGACGCTCTTCTGCCCGCGTTGCCGCAAGATCCAGCCGGTCGCGCGCACCGAGGACTACTTCTCGCTCCTCGGCCTCCCGCGCGAGTTCGCGCTCGACCGGGCCGACCTCGAGCGGCGCTTCCGCGAGCTCTCCCGCGTGCTCCACCCGGATCGGTTCGCGCGCGCCGAACCGCGGGAGCGGCGGCTCTCCCTGGAGCGCGCCACCCGCCTCAACGACGCCTTCCGCTACCTGAAGGACTGGCGGCTCCGCGCCGCCTACCTCCTGAAGCTCGCCGGGACGGACGTGTTCTCCGAGGGGCGGACCTTCACCGACCCCGAGTTCCTGGAGGAGCAGCTGGAGTGGCGGGAGGCGCTCGCCCTCGCGCTCTCCGACGGCGACGGGGAGGCCCTGCGGCGCATCGCGCGCGCGGCGCGCTCCCGGCTCGAAGGGATCGAGGCGGAGGTCGGAGGCATGTTCGAGGACGACCACTGGTTCTCGGAGCTGCCGGTGGAGATCGCGCGGCGCCTCTCCCGCGCGCGGTACTACGACAACATCGTGGCGGACGCCGAACGCGGCGCCGCCGCCGCCGGACCCTGAGGAGCCACATGCCGCGCGCGATCGGGATCGATCTCGGCACGACGAACTCGCTCGTCGCCCACGTGGACGAGCGGAACCGCCCGCAGGTGCTGGAGGTGGACGGCGGGAGCCGGCTCCTCCCCTCGGCGGTGTACTACGACGCGGGCGGCGACCCGGAGGTCGGCGCGGGCGCGAAGCGCCGGGCGCCGGAGCGGCCGCTCGACACCATCCTCTCGGTGAAGCGCTTCATGGGCCGCGGCCCCGGGGACATCCGCCCCGAGGACCGCGGCATCTACCGCTTCGACGAGTCCGGGGCGGTCGTGCGGCTCGTCCTGAACGGCGGCACGCGCGCCGTCACGCCGATCGAGGTCTCCGCCGAGATCCTCCGCGTCCTGAAGCGGGGCGCCGCGGAGGCGCTCGGCGGCGCGCCGGGCGGCTGCGTCATCACCGTCCCCGCCTACTTCGACGACGCGCAGCGCCAGGCGACCAAGGACGCCGGGCGGCTCGCCGGCCTCGACGTGCTCCGGCTCCTCAACGAGCCCACCGCGGCGGCCCTCGCGTACGGGCTCGACAAGCGCTCGCAGGGCATCTTCGCCGTGTACGACCTCGGCGGCGGCACGTTCGACGTGTCGATCCTGCGGCTCGACGCCGGGGTCTTCGAGGTGCTCTCCACCGTGGGCGACACGCACCTCGGCGGCGACGACTTCGACCGGCTCGTGGCGCGGAGGCTCATGGAGGACGGGCTCACGCCCCCGAACGGCGCGCCGTCGCCGGCCGTGCTGCGCGGGGCGGTGGCCGCGGCGCAGAAGATCCGCGAGGAGCTGACCGCGCACGAGGTGGTCGAGGCGGACGTGGAGCTCCCCGAGGGCCACCGCCTGCGGGCGCGGCTCACCCGCGCCGAGCTGGAGGCGCTCATCCAGCCGGTGGTGGATCGCACGACCGGACCGTGCGAGGCGGCGCTGCGCGACGCGAACGTCGCGAAGGTGGACGGGGTGGTCCTCGTCGGCGGCGCGACGCGGACGCCGCTCGTGCGCCGCCACGTGCGGCGGATCTTCGGGCAGGAGCCGCTCACGGACCTCGACCCCGACACGGTGGTCGCGCTCGGCGCCGCGGTGCAGGCCGACGCGCTCGACCGCGGCGGGCGCGAGGACCTGCTCCTGCTCGACGTCATCCCGCTGTCGCTCGGCGTCGAGATGATGGGCGGGGTCGTCGAGAAGATCATCATGCGGAACTCGACCATCCCGGCGAGCGCCACCCAGCAGTTCACGACCTACGCCGACGGCCAGACCGGGATGGTCGTGCACGTCGTGCAGGGCGAGCGCGAGCTCGCCCGCGACTGCCGCTCCCTCGCGCGCTTCACGCTGAAGGGCATCCCCCCCATGCCGGCGGGGATCGCGCGCGTCGAGATCACCTACGCCGTGGACGCGGACGGGATCCTCCAGGTCTCGGCGCGCGAGCTCACGACCGGCATCGAGCAGAAGATCCAGGTGAAGGCGACCTACGGCCTCACGGAGGAGGAGGTCGAGCAGATGCTCGTCGAGAGCATCGAGCACGCCGAGGAGGACGTGACCCAGCGCTTCCTCGTCGAGTGGCGCGTGGAGGGCGACCGGATCCTCGGCTCGCTCGAGTCCGCCTTCGAGCTCGACGGCGGGCTGCTCACCGACGCCGAGCGGGCGCCGATCGAGGAGCGCATGCGCGGGCTGCGGGACGCCATGGCCGGCCCGGACTACCTCGCGATCAAGGCGTGGATCGAGTCGGTGGACGCCGCCTCGAAGGCGTTCGCCGAGCGGCGGATGGACAAGCACATCCGCCAGGCGATGGCCGGCCACCGCGTGCAGGAGTTCGCCGAGAGCATCGTCGAGCACCCGCGCGCGACCGGCTCCAAGGACGGCGATCTCGAGGACGAGGGGGCGTAGCGCGCATGCCGAAGGTCACCTTCCTGCCCGAGGGAAAGAGCGCGGAGGTCCGCCGCGGCTCGTCGATCCTGGAGGCCGCCGAGCAGGCCGGGGTCGAGCTCCCCCACAACTGCGGCGGCGTCGCGGCCTGCACCACCTGCCACGTCTGGATCGAGGCGGGGCTCGACTCGCTCTCCGAGATCGAGGATCGCGAGGACGACAAGCTGAACGAGGCCGCCGGGCTCCAGCCGAGCTCGCGGCTCGGCTGCCAGGCCTGCGTCTCGGACGAGGACGTGGTCGTGCGGATCCCCGGGAACCGGATCGCCTCCTGACGGACCCGTTCTCCACACGAACGCTCGGCGAGCGAAGCGAGCCCGCCGGCCGGGGGCGCAGTCCCCGTCAGAACAGGAGTCACCGATGAGATGGACCGACGTGCGCGACATCGCCATCGCCCTCGCCGAGACGCACCCCGGCGTGGCGCCGCTCTCCGTCCGCTTCACCGACCTGCACCGCTGGGTGCGCGAGCTCCCCGGCTTCGCGGACGATCCGGAGAAGTCGAACGAGAAGGTCCTCGAGGCCATCCAGATGGCCTGGCTCGACGAGGTCGAGGACTGACGGACCCTCGCCGGTCGTGAGGCGCGGACCGGCGAGCAAAGCGAGCCCGGCCCTCAGCCGCGCCGCGGCGGCGCCCGCCACCACTCCAGCAGGGCGGGCGCGATGCGCGGGAGCGGGAGGACCTGCTCGACCGCGCCTCGCGCGATCGCCTCCTTCGGCATGCCGAACACCACGCAGCTCGCCTCGTCCTGCGCGAAGGTGCGCGCGCCGGCGGCGCGGAGCTCGGCGAGGCCCTCCGCGCCGTCGTCGCCCATGCCGGTGAGGATCACGCCGGCCGCATTCCCGCCCGCCGCCTGGGCCGCGGAGCGGAACAGGACGTTCACGCTCGGCCGGTGCAGCGACACGGGGGGACCGTCGAGGACGTGGACGACGTACTGCGCGCCCGAACGCCGGAGCGCCAGGTGCCGGTTGCCGGGGGCGACGAGCGCCCGGCCCGGACCGAGCCGGTCGCCGTGCGCGGCCTCCTTCACCTCCACGCGGCAGCTCCGATCGAGGCGCGCCGCGAACTGCGCGGTGAACACCTCGGGCATGTGCTGGACGATGGCGATGCCCGGGGCGTCCGCGGGCAGCGCCTCGAGGATCTGGCGGAGCGCCTCGGTCCCGCCGGTGGACGCGCCGATGACCACGACGCGCTCGGCCGCGCCGCGGGCCGCCGGGCGGGCCGGGAGCACCGCGTCGGCGGAGAGCTTGATCCCCGGGCGCGAGCCGGCCGTCCGGCGGGGGACGCGCGCGAGCACGGCGGCGCGGACGACCTGCACGAGGCGCACGGCCGAGTCCTCGAGGAACCCCTTCACCCCCAGGCGCGGCTTCGCCACGAGGTCGACCGCGCCCTCCTCCAGCGCGCGCAGCGCGATCTCGGTGCCCGGGCCGGCGAGGCCGGAGCAGACCACCACCGGGACGGGATCCTCGGCCATCACCTTGCGCAGGAAGGTGAGCCCGTCCATCCGCGGCATCTCGATGTCGAGGACGATCGCGTCCGGGCGCTCCCGGCGCATCTTCTCCATGGCGATGAGCGGGTCGTGCGCCGTGGCGACCGTGAGCCCCGCGCGGCCGAGGATCTGCGTGAGCGCCAGCCGCACCACGGCGGAGTCGTCGACCACGAGGACGCGGGCGGGCATCAGGCGCTCCGCGCCGGAGGCGGCAGCGTGTACACGGTGGGCATGGCGGCCCGCGCGCGGGTGGTGAGCCCGCCGAGGCTCTCCGCGTGCCCGAGGAAGAGGTGCCCGCCCGGCTCGAGCCGGTCGATGAGCCGCTCGACCACGCGCTCCTTCGCCTTGCGCTCGAAGTAGATGAGGACGTTCCGGCAGAACACGAGGTCGAAGCGCGCGTCGGGCCAGGCGTCGCCGTTCAGGTTCACCCGGTCGAAGCGCACCCGCGCGCGGATCTCGGGCCCCGCCTTCATGAGCCCCTCCTGGCTGCCGACCCCGCGGAGCATGTAGGCCTTGAGGTAGGCCTCGGGGATCTCGCTCGCCTTGTCGATCGGCCACACCGCGGCGCGGGCGCGGTCGAGGATCCGGGTGGAGAGGTCGGTCGCGAGGATCTCGAGCTCCCAGCCGGAGGGGAACGCGTCGAGGAGCGACATCGCGAGCGAGTAGGGCTCCTCGCCGCTCGAGCACGCCGCGCTCCACACCCGGATCCGCCGCGCGCGCCGGCCCGCCTCGGCCTCCTCGCGCAGCGCGGGGAACACCTGTTCTCGCAGGAACTCGAAGTGGCGGGGCTCGCGGAAGAAGTGCGTCTCGTTCGTGCAGATCGCGTCGAGCATCCGCACCTTCTCGGCCGCGTCCCCGCGGACGCGCTCGTAGTAGGCGTGGTAGCTCGTGAGGCCGAGCTCCCGCAGCCGCCGGGCGAGCCGGCCCACGAGGAGGGCCTTCTTCACCGGCGCGAGCCAGATCCCGGCCTCGGCGTGGATGAGGCGCTGGAAGAGCTCGAACTCGCCGTCCGTCACGGCGCTCACGGCCGGCGCCACGACGGCGGGGACGCTCCCCGCGCCGGCCGCCTGTCGCGCCCGCCGCTCCGCGTGCACCGTCACGCGGGCCTACGCGGCCTCGACCGCGTCGCCGGCCGGAGCCTCCGGAGCGGCCTCGAGCGCGTCCTCGAGCGCGCCGGTGGCGGCGTCGCGCGCGAACTCCTTCTCGTCGGCCGAGATGACGCGGTCGAGGTCGAGCAGCAGCACGAAGCGCTTGCCGACCTTCCCCATGCCCAGGAGGAAGTCGACCTTCACCGCCGTGCCGAAGGGCGGGGCCGGCTCGACGTCCGCGGGCCCGAGCTCGATGACCTCCTGCACCGCGTCCGCCATGACGCCCACGACCGTGTCCTGGCCGTCGAGCCGCGCCTCGACGATGAGGATGCAGGTGAGGCGGGAGACCTCCGTCTCCGGCAGCCCGAACTTGGCGGCGAGATCGACGACCGCGACGACCTGGCCGCGCAGGTTGATGACGCCGCGCACGGAGCGCGGGGTGGACGGCACGCGCGTGACCGTCTCGTACTGGAGGATCTCCTTCACCTTGAGGATGCCGACGCCGTACTCGCCGCCCGCGAGGGAGAAGGAGAGGTACTGCGCGCGATCGTCCGCTTCCGTCGCCTGTGTCATATCGGGCTCCCAGTCATGACGAGGTTGCGCCCCCGTCCTTTCACGCCGCATTCGCCTCTGCCGTGGCCGCGCGCCGCAGGGTCTCCCGCAGGAGCCCGCCGACGTCGAGGATGAGCGCCACCCGGCCGTTGCCGAGGATGGACGAGCCCGAGATGCCGGGCACTCCGCCGAACATCCGGCCGAGCGGCTTCACCACCGTGGAGGACTCACCGTGCAGCGCGTCCACGGTGACGCCGGCCGTGTGCGCCCCATGCCGGACCACCACCACGTTCTCGCGCCCGGGGCGCGCGCCGCCGAGGCCGAAGTGGTCCCGCAGGCGCAGGTACGGCAGCGGGGCGCCCCGCACGTTCAGGATCCCGCAGGGCGCGGACGCCGCGCACTCCTCCGCGGGCAGCTCGAGGCACTCCACGACCGCGTCGAGCGGCAGGATGAAGGTCTCCGCGGCGACGCCCACCTTGAAGCCCTGGATGATGGCGAGCGTGAGCGGGACACGGATCGTGATCTCCGTGCCAGCGCCCGGGACGCTCCGGATCGCGACCGAGCCTCGCAGCGCCTCGACGTTCCTGCGCACGACGTCCATGCCGACCCCGCGGCCCGAGAGCTCGGTGACCGCGTCGGCGGTGGAGAAGCCCGGCTCGAACACGAGCCGTCCCGCCTCCTCGTCCGTGACGCGCGCCGCGTCCGGCGCGAGCCCCTGCGCGACCGCCCGCGCCGCGATGCGCGCGCGGTCGAGGCCGGCCCCGTCGTCCGAGACCTGGATCACCATGCTCCCCGCCTCGTGGAAGGCGCGCAGCACCACGGTCCCGATGGGAGCCTTGCCGCGCGCGCGCCGGACGTCGGGCGGCTCGATGCCGTGGTCGAGGGCGTTGCGGACCATGTGCGTGAGCGGGTCGCGGATGTGCTCGATGACCGCGGTGTCCACCTCGACGTCCTCACCCTCGACGACGAGGCGCGCGCGCTTCCCGAGGGCGGCGGCGGCGTCGCGGACGGTCCGGGCGTGCGGGTGGAAGGTCGGGCCGATCGGCACCATCCGGGCCTTCGTGATGAGCTCCTGGAGGTCCTGGTACAGCCGGTCCGCCTCGCGGTGCGCCTCGAGGAGCTGCTCGGCCCCGGCGCCGGCGCGCTGCTCGAGGAGATCCGTGAGCCTGCCGCGGGCGATGGCGATCTCGCCCGACAGGTCGAGCATGCGGTCGAGCTTCGTCACGTCCACGCGCAGCGTGCGCGCGCTCGCGTGGGCGGGCCCGGCGGGCTCGTAGGCGTCGCCGGGGCCGGCGTGGCCTCCGGCGGGCGAGGAGGACGCCCCGGGCTCGCCCGCGCCGGGGGCGGACCCGGCGGCCTGCGCGGCGGCGGCGAGTCGGCGCCGGAACGC
>NZ_JALCZC010000070.1:0-22368 GCF_022690805.1 Anaeromyxobacter sp. SG66 | reverse complement strand
GGCGCTCCGCGCCCTCGAGGCCAGCGGCTCGGGCGGGGCCACCGCCGCCCACCTGCGCGGCGACGCAGCCGTCGTCCTCCGCTGGGACGGCGATCCCGCCGCGCTGGGCGAGCGGCTCGTGCCCCTCCTGCCGGAGGAAGACCGCGCCCGCCTCGCCGCGCACGGCGTCGACCTGCGGCGCGATCTGTTCGGCGCGCTCGCCCCCGGCGCCGCGGTGGCGCTCGCGATCTCCCCGCGCGCGGCGGTGAGCGCGCTCTCGCCCGAGGCGCTCCGCGCCGACCCGCTCCAGCTCCTCGAGCTCGAGGCGATCCTGCCGGTGAAGGTGGAGGCCGAGGCCGCGCTCCGGCGAGTCGCGGCGGCGCTCGCGGAGACCGTGCCGGGCGGACCCAGGCGCGGCGGCGCGGCGCGAAGCGCGCACCGGCGCGGTGGGCTGCCGGCGGACGGCCCGGACGACGCGCTCGCCGCGCCCGACACCATCGTGCGGATGCCCACCGCCTCCGGCGAGATCGCCTGGCGGCTCGAACCGCGCGCGCACCGGCTCGTCCTCGCCGCGGGCGCGGCCGGCCGCCTCGACGCGCTCCTCGCCCGGCTCGGCGGCGAGGGCGCGGGCTTTCGCGCCCCCACCCCGGGCGCGGAGGCCGCGCTCGCGGGGGGGCTCGGCGGCGCGGTGGTGGACGTGCAGCGGCTCGTCTCGAGCGTGCGCGCGCTCCCGCCCGAGGCGTTCGGGACCGGCCCCTCGGGCTTCGTGGTGCGCGCGCTCGCGGAGCGCTTCCTCGAGCCCGCCGCGCGGCTCCGGGCGCTGTCCCTCGAGACGCGCGTCGCGCCCGGCCCGGGCGGAGCGCCCGGCGCGCTCGTGCTCGACCTGGACGTCGAGGCGCGTGCCCCCGAGGCCACGGGCGGCGGGGGCGTCCAGCGGTGATCCGGCTCCGCGGCGTGAAGAAATGCTTCCGGGACGGCGCGAGAGAGGTGCCCGTGCTGCGCGGCGTGGACCTCGACGTCGCGCCGGGCGAGCTCGTGGCCATCGTCGGGCCGTCCGGCTCGGGCAAGTCCACCCTGCTCCACGTCGCGGGCGCGCTCGACCGCGACTTCGAGGGCGAGGCGGTCGTCGCGGGGACCTCGCTCGCGGGGCTCGGCGAGGCGGCGCGCGCGGAGCTCCGCAACCGCGCCATCGGCTTCGTGTTCCAGGCCTTCAACCTGCTCCCGACCCTCTCCGCGCTCGAGAACGTGATGCTGCCCGGCGTCCTCCGGCGCGCCGGTCCGGGCGGCGGGATCGGGGAGGTCCGCGCCCGGGCCCGGGACGCGCTCCAGCGCGTCGGCCTCGGCGACCGGGGCGGCGCGCCGCCGGCGCGGCTCTCGGGCGGCGAGCGGCAGCGCGTGGCCCTCGCGCGGGCGCTCCTCTCCCGTCCGGCGGTGCTCCTCGCCGACGAGCCGACCGGGAACCTGGACGCATCGAGCGGCGCGGACGTCATCCGGCTCTTCGTCGAGCTCGCCCGCGACGGCGTGTCGGTGCTCGTGGTCACGCACGAGGAGCGCGTGTCGGACGCGGCGACGCGCGTGCTGCACCTCCTCGACGGGAGGCTCGCCTGATGGCGGGGGCCCGCGGGATCCTCTGGCTGGCAGGGGCGGCGCTCCGGGCCGATCGCCGCGGGGCGGCAGTGAACGCCGCCGCGGCCTGCGTGGGCGCGGCCGCGCTCGTCCTCTTCCTCGCGCTCGGCCTGGGCGTCGGCGCCGCGGCCCGCCGGCTGTTCCCCGCCGACGCCCGGCTCGTGGAGGTGGTCCCCGCGCGCGTCTCGCTCGGCGGGGTCCTCGGGGGCGGCCGCCTCGACGACGACGCCGTGGGGCGGCTCCGCGCGCTCCCCGGCGCGGCGGCGGCCTGGCCGCGCCTGCCGCTCGGCGTGCCGGTCTCCGCCTCCGAGCCGGCGGGAGGCCTCGGCGGACGCTGGCCCTCCGGCCTCGCGCTGCAGCTCCCGATCGTCGGGGTCGATCCCGCCCTCGTGGAGGAGGACGTGGCGCCGGGGGCGTTCGCCGATCCTCCGCCCGGCGCGCCCATCCCCACCGTCCTCGCCCGCCGCCTGGTCGAGGTCTACGACCGCACCCTCGCGCCCGCCTGGAACCTGCGCCGCCTGCCGCCGGGCGTGTCGCTCGTCGGCGTCGAGCTGCCGGTCCGGGTCGGGCACTCCGTCGTGGCCGGAGCGAGCGAGGCGCGCGTCGAGCCCGAGCGCCTCCGGCTGGCCGGCCTCTCCGATCGCGTGCCGCTCTACGCCGTCGCGGTGCCCCTCGAGACGGTCCGCCGACTCCACCGGGAGTACGGCAAGGGCGACGCGGCGTACGGCCAGGTGACGGTGCTCGCGGCGCGCCCGGAGGACGTGCCCGCCCTCGCGGCCGCCGCGCGGCGCATGGGCTTCGCGGTGGACGAGGGCGAGCGCGCGACGGCGGAGCGGGTGGCGCTCATCGTGAAGGTGACGACCGGCGCGCTCGTCCTCCTCGCCGTGGCGATGTGCGCCCTCGCCGCGCTCGCGATCGCCCAGGCGCTCTCGGCGAGCGTCCGCGGCCGGGTGCGCGAGCTCGCCGTGCTCCAGGCGCTCGGCGCGGCTCCCGCCGACGTGCGGCGGATCGTGCTCGCCGAGGGCGCGGCGATCGGGCTCGCCGGCGGGCTGGCGGGCGCGCTCGTCGCCAGGGGCCTCGCCGCGCTGGGCGACGCCGCGGCCGCGCGGCTCCTCGCGGACCTCCCCTTCCGGCCGGAGAGCTTCTTCCTCTTCCCGCCCTGGCTCCTCGCGCTGGGCGTCGCGGTCCCGGCGCTCGCCGCGATCGCCGGCGCGCTCGGGCCCGCCGCGGCGGCGGCGCGCGTCGATCCGGCACGGACGCTGTCCTGAGCGGGGATTCGCGATCACCTTCCGGGGTCGCGAATCACGCCGCCTTCGAGGCTACAGAGCCGCTACCCGCGCTCGCTGTAGACGACGAGCTTCTTGCCGACGAGGAGCTTGTGGCCGTTCGGGTTGTGGATGCCGTTCCAGCGGCAGAGCTCGGAGAGGTCCACGCCGAGCCGCTGCGAGATCGACCAGAGGGTGTCGCCCGCCTGGACGCGGTGGGTCGTGCGGGCGCGGCCGGCCGGGACGCGGACGGCGGTCCGGGCGCGGGCGCGGGCGATGGTGGGCTCGAAGGTGGGATCACGATCGGCGGACGCCACGGCGGAACCAGCGCCGATCGGCTTCGGGATGAGGAGCTGCTGTCCCACGCGCAGCTTCTTCGCGGTCTTCATCCCGTTCATCTCCAGGATCCCCTGCATCGGGACGCCATGGCGATGCGCGATCGACGAGAGCGTGTCGCCGCGGCGGACGACGTGGCCCGCGAAGGTGAGCCGCACCTTGGGCTGCATGGCCGGCCAGCTCGCGGCGAAGGTCTCCGCGTTCGCCTTCGGGATCTTGAGGGAGTAGGGGCGCGGCGGCGTGCAGGAGCGGCGCAGCTCGGGGTTCAGGTCGATGAGCGCGCGCTCCTCGATGCCGGCGGCCTTGGCGAGCACGGAGAGCAGGGTCGCGGAGGGGATCTTCACCTCCTCGTACTCCGTCCACGACTGCTTCTCGATCTCCTCGTCGGTGAAGCCGAAGGCCTGCGGGTGCTTCGAGAGGATGGCGGCCGCCATGAGCTTCGGGACGTAGCCCTTCGTCTCGGGGTGGAGGACCTTCTTCCCCGGCTCCGCCGCCATGTCCCAGAAGTCGTCGTAGCCCGCGTCCTTCGCCCGCTGGATGCGGCCGCCGCCGCCGTTGTAGCCGGCCCACGCGAGGCGCCAGTCGCCGGTCTGCGTGTAGAGCTGCTTCAGGTAGCGGGCCGCGGCGCGCGCGGAGCGCTCCGGATCGCGGCGCTCGTCGACCCAGAAGTCCTGGCGCAGGCCGAACGCCTTGCCGGTCGAGGCGATGAACTGCCACGGCCCGGAGGCGCTCGCGTGGCTGTACGCGAAGTTGCCGAAGCCGCTCTCGATCATGGCGAGGTAGACCGTGTCCTCCGGCAGCCCCTCCTCGCGCAGGATGGCCCGGTAGTGATCGAGGTAGCGGTGCGAGCGGCCGAGCCACTTCACGAAATGTGCGCGCGCGGCGGGCGACTGGAAGAAGCGGACGTAGCCGACCACCGCCTCGTTCACGTCGATGGGGATGTCGTACTTCGCGCGGAGCTGGGCGAGGTCCATGTCCAGCTCGGGCAAGAGCTCGATGCGCCCGGCGCCGGTCTCGTGCGGCACCTTGCCCTCAACCGCCGCGTCCTTCGCGCCGTCGCGGACGTGCGCCTCCTCCTCGGCGCGGCGCACCGCCTCGATGTCCGCGGAGTCGCGATCGATCTCCTCCGCGATGGGCGGCTCGTCGGGCACGTCCGCCCAGGCCTCGATCTGCGGCGCCCGCGGCGCGGGGGCGGCGAGCTCGAGGGCCGTCTCCACGACCTCCGGTTCAGGCACGCTCGCAGGCGGCAGCACCTGCGTGGCCGCCGAGTGGGCGGCGCTGAGCGCGGCGGACCGCGAGGCGCGGGCCTCCGACGCGAGGGGCGCGGCGAGAACGGAAAGGACGAAAAGGGACAGGCGCGTCGGTCGCATCGCTCCTCGGCTGCTCAGGCGCCGGCCAGGGGGCCGGAGCCTCTCAGGGTTGACATGGTAGCGGCCAAACTACTGGGGTCAAAATCATGCGCTCGCTCGCCTACTTGCTCGGCTGCCCGTGGCCGGGGCCGAGGATGAGGGCGCGGTAGCGCGCGAGGTCGAAGCGAACCGACGCCTCCGGCGTGTGGCAGGACCGGCAGCGCGTCGCCGGCACCTCGCGCGCGATGTGGCCGGGAGGATCCCGGACATGCGCGCTCGCTGGCCCGTGGCACGCCTCGCACTGAACCGCCTCCCGGCCAGCGACCTGCGCCACGCCGCACGCGCCGCCGGGCTCCTTCCAGCCGGTCACGTGACAGCGAACGCAGGCGAGGTCGAACTGCCGCCCTACGCGGACGAGCGTCTCGTACGCCGCCGAGTGGGCCGTCGTCTGCCAGTGAGACTGCGCATCGGGGTGGCACGCACGGCAGGCCCCTTTGCTGGCGCCCGCTCCGACGTACGACGAAACGCCCTTCGCCGGCGGGGGGCAGACCTCCCCGCGCGAGCGGGCGTGGGCGAGGTTCACCGCCGCGACCTCCCGGTAGTGCGCGTCGATCATCCCCCGGACGACGGGGTCCTCGGGGATGTCCTTCGTGAGCGGGACGAAGCTGACGCGGAGCGCGGGCCGATCCGGCGGCGCCTCCGGGAGCGCGGCGGCGCGAAGCTCGCGCTCGCGCGCGTCGAGCTCGCGGAGCTTCGCCTCGAGGGCGGCCGCGAGCGGCGCCTGTCCCGCCGAGCGCGCGCGCGCGAGCCGGTCCGCGTACGCGGCGCGGCGCTCGGCGACGAGCGCGAGCTCCTCGTCGCGCTGCGACGCGCCCCGCAACACCTCGAACGGGCGGGAGAGATCGCCGCGCAGCCACAGGTCGATCCGCGCGAGCGACTGCCCGCGACCGGCCACCTGCACGACCGGCACCGGGGCCTCGAGCACGGCCCGGTCCTGGTCGTCGTCGATGAGGCGCTCGCGGTGGGCGGCGAGGAGGAGCGCGAGGCCCGCGCGGCGCGCCTCGTCCGCCCGCTCCAGGGCGGCGCGCGTGCCGCCGGCGTGCACCACCGCGACGCGCACCGGCGCAGAAGGCACCTTCCCGAGCGAGCCGAACCCGAGCTGACCGCCGAGCACGGTCCCCTCCGTGAAGGGGATCCCGGTGGACCGCGCGAACCGCTCGCCCAGGAAGAGGTCCCGCTCGCCGGCGACGGCGGCGGCGAGCCCGAGCCGGCGCATCACGGCCCCGAGCGTGCGGGCGCGGAGGACGTCCTGATCGTGGGCCTCGGCGTCGGGAGGGAGCTCGAAGAGCAGGTCGCCGCCCGCGACGAAGAAGGTCGGCGCCCCCTCCGCCCGGATTCGCGCGAGCACCGTGGCGGCCCGGGCGAGGCCGCCCCGCTGGTCCTCGCTGCACCCGCACGGCTCCAGATAGCCCCCCACGTCCGCCGCGTAGACGAGGGTCACGCGATCGGGGAGGCGGGGCTCGGGCCCGGACGAGGGCGCGGCACCAGCCGGGGCGGCCGCGACGGCGATCACGGCCGCGAGGGCGATCGCGGGGTTCGAGTTGCGCATGGGGGCTTCGCGGCTTAGCAGGGAACCGCCGGCCGCCTCGCGAATTCCAGGTTTCCCGCCCGTCGGCGGGAGTGCTAGATCCCGGCCGCCGCCCACGTTCCGCATGTCCGTCCAGATCGGCCCGTACTCGTTCTCCGGCAGGTTCTTCCTCGCGCCGCTCGCCGGGGTCTCCGACCGCCCGTTCCGCGCCATCTGCCGCGCGATGGGCGCGAGCTTCGCCTACACCGAGATGGTGAGCGCCCACGGCCTCGTCCACGGGACGCTCCAGACGGAGAGCTACCTCGATCGCGAGCCGGACGAGGACCCCTTCGCGGTGCAGATCTTCGCGTCCGAGCCGGACGTGCTCGCCCGGGGCGCGGAGGTGGCGGTCCGCGCCGGCGCCGGGATGATCGACGTGAACATGGCGTGCCCGGTGAAGAAGGTCTGCGGGACGGGCGCCGGCGCCGCGCTGGGGCGCGACCCGCGCCGCGTCGAGGAGGCGGTCCGCGCCATCCGCGCGGCGGTGGCGGTCCCGGTCACCATCAAGATCCGCGCCGGCTGGGACGACGCCGAGCTGAACTGCGTCGAGGTCGCGCGCGCCGCCGAGGCGGGAGGCGCCGCCGCCGTCGCGCTCCACGGCCGCACGCGGAACCAGATGTACTCCGGGCGCGCGCGCTGGGACCTCGTGCGCGCGGTGAAGGCGGCGATCTCCATCCCCGTCCTGGGTTCGGGGGACGTGTGGACGGCGGACGACGCGCTGCGCATGCGGGCGGAGACCGGCTGCGACGCGGTCCTCGTGGCCCGCGGCGCCTGCGGCAACCCCTGGATCTTCCGCGAGCTGCGCGCGGCCGAGCTCGGCGCGCCCCGCCCGCCGCCGCCCACCCGGGACGAGTGGGTCGGCACGGTGCTCCAGCACGTGCGGCTCCAGGTCGAGCACCGGCGGCGGCAGCGACCCGGCGACGATCCGCGCGAGGCCGAGCTGCTCGCGATCCGTGAGCTCCGCAAGCACCTCCTGTGGTACACCCGCGGCCGCCGTGGCGGCGTCCACTTCCGTCGCGACGCCGACCGCCTCAAGACCGCCGCGGACGTCGCGCAGGTCATCGAGGAGCACTTCCCGGCCGGCGGCGCGAGCTTCGAGCTGGACCCGGGGTTCCGCCGCGAGGAGGAGGGGGAGTGAAGCCCAGGGCCCTGCTGCTCGCCGACTCGGCCGAGCTCGCCGGCGCGTGCGCCGAGGCGGGCTTCGAGGTCGAGCGCGCGCAGACCGTCGCGGAGGGCCGCGCCCTCGCCGCGCGCGAGAAGTTCGCCATCGTGGACGCACGCATCGCGAGACCACGCCCGCTCGACGAGGAGCTCCAGCACCGCGTGGAGGCGTTCTTCGAGCGGCTGCGCGGCCACCCGGCCGGCGGGCTCTACGACTCGGTCATGCGCGAGGTCGAGAAGCCGCTCATCGCCGGCGCGCTCGCGCGCGCGAACGGCGTGCGCGCCGCCGCCGCGGCGGCGCTCGGGATCGATCGCGGCACGCTCGTGCGCCGGATGCGGGCGCTCGGGCTGGACGACACATGACCGAGCTGCAGTCCCTGGCCACGTACACCGGAGCGATCCTCGCGGGCGCCCTCGCCGGCGGGGCGCTCCCGCTCTTTGGCGCGATGCGGCGCTCCGACGTGCTGCTCTCGTTCTCGGCCGGCGTGATGCTGGGCGCCGCCTTCTTCCACATGCTCCCCGAGGCGGTCGAGGCGGGCGGCGCGGCGGCGCTGCCGTACGCGATGCTCGGCTTCCTCCTCCTCTACCTGCTCGAGCGCTTCGTGCTCGTGCACGTCTGCGCCGAGCCCGGCCCGGGCGGCGTCCCGGAGCTGGACCCGCACGTCCACGGCGCGCCCGCCCACGTCCACGTGCACGGCGACGCGACCGGCTGCGGCGTCCACACGATGGGGCTCGCCGCCTTCGTCGGGATGAGCCTCCACACGATCGTGGACGGGTTCGCGCTCGGCGCGGCGAACGTGGAGGCGGAGCTCGGGCTGCTCGTCTTCCTCGCCATCCTCGCGCACAAGATCCCGAACGCCTTCTCGCTCTCGGCGATCCTGCGCGCCGAGGGCTACACGCGCGGGCGCGCGCTCGCGATGAACGCCGCGTTCGCGCTGATGGTGCCGCTCGGCGCGGGGCTGTACGTCCTCCTGCGCGAGACGGTGCACGTGGAGGCGTTCACCTCGATCGCGCTCGCCGCCAGCGCGGGGACGTTCCTGCACCTGTCGCTCTCGGACATCCTCCCCGACCTCCACCGCCGCGGCGTCGCGCGCTGGCGGCTCTCGATTGCCATGATCGGCGGGCTCGTGCTCATGTGGGCGCTGCGCCTCCTGCGCGCGGGGCACGGGCACTGAAGACGCTCTCGGCCAGCCCGACGCGCTCGCCTCCTCACCCCACGGGCGGCTGCTCCCTGTGTGGCCCACCCGCGGCAGCCCGATCCGTTCCTGGCGATCGGCGCAGGAGGGGGTGGAATGAGGCGGCGAGGGGAGGCTCCGATGAGAGGGTTCGTCGACGACATCGAGGACAGGACCGAGGAGAACACCGACTTCCGGCGCGTGCTCTACACCGGGAAGAACCTGCAGCTCGTGCTGATGGCGCTCCGCCCCGGCGAGGAGATCGGCGAGGAGGTCCACGAGGACCGGGACCAGTTCTTCCGGGTGGAGAAGGGACAGGGCGAGGTCTCGATAGACGGCAAGCGGACGAAGGTCGAGGGCGACTCCGCCATCGTCGTCCCCGCCGGCGCGCGCCACAACGTCCGCAACACCGGCGACGAGCCGCTGAAGCTGTACACGATCTACGCGCCCCCCGAGCACGTGGACGGGACCGTGCACGCCACGAAGGCCGCCGCCGACGCCTCGGAGGAGCACTTCGACGGACGGACCACGGAGTAGCGACGATCGTCGTCACCGCGGCAGCGCGAGCGTGAACACCGTCCGCTCGCCGGGGGCGGAGCGGACCTCGAGCGTGCCGCCGTGCGCGATCGCGATCGAGCGGGCGATGAACAGCCCCAGGCCGAGGCCGTCCTTCCCTCCGGCGCGGTCGCGCTCCCCGCGCCGGAACGGCTCGAACAGCGAGGGCTGGAGCTGCGGCGGGATGGGGGCGCCCTCGTTCGCGACCTCGATCACCGCGCGCTCGGCGTCCGCGCGCCACGAGACCTCCACCGTCGAGTCGCGCGGGCTGTAGTCGAGGGCGTTCGAGAGGAGGTTCGCGACGATCTGGCCGACGCGGTCCGGGTCCCACTCTCCGTGCACGTCCGGCGCGCCGGCCGCCCTCACCGCGCGTCCGGGGTGGGCCGCCTCGCACTCCTCGGCGACCACCTTGCACACCGCCCCGAGATCGCAGCGCCGCGGGCGGAGGGGGATCCCGGAGCCGCCCCGCACGCGCGCGTAGTCCACGAGCACCGCGATGATGCGCTGCATGCGGTCGGCGTTCCCGAGGATCCGCTCGCCGAGCCGCGACGCCGCCGCCGGATCGCCGGCCTGCCGCAGGAGGAGCTGGGCCGAGGCCGTGATCGCGGAGAGCGGGTTCCGCAGGTCGTGGCCGACGATCCCGAGCACGTTCCGCTGGAACTCCGCGGCCTCGCGCTCGGCGGTCACCTCGCGCACCAGCAGGCCGAGCCCGAGGGTCGCCCCCGCCACCCGCACCGGGTACCAGCTCTCGACCCAGTGGCGCAGGTGCCCGGGCGCGGCCGGCGTCTCGCCGGAGAGCTCGACGTCGATCTTGGGCTGGCCGGTGCTCAGGACCTCGCGGAACGCAGCCTCGACCTCGTCGTGCGGCATGTCCGGGAGCAGCTCACGCGGCCGCTTTCCGACGTGCGCCTCCGCCGGGACGCCGTTGATCTCGGCGAGCACGCGGTTCACGCGCGCGAAGCGCAGCTCGGGGTCGAGGAGCCCGATGCCGAGCGGCGCGTTGTCGAAGATCGCGTCCAGCACCGCGCGCACGCGCGCCTCCGCGGCGCGGGCGCCTCGCTCGGCGTCGAGCAGGCGCGCGCGGTCGAGCGCCTGCGCGCACTGCTGCGCGGCCGCGAGGATGAGCTCGCGCTCCTCGCGCCGGAACGCCCGCTGCGCGTCGAAGGCGAAGGACACGGCGCCGAGCACGCGGTCGCCGAGCTTCAGCGGGAGGGCGGCGAGCGCCTTCATCCGCGCGGCGTGAGGCGCGTAGCGGGGCAGCTCCGGGAAGGCGGCGAGGAGCTGCTCGGCGGTCTCGATCCAGATCGGCTCGCCGCCGCGCGCGGCGGCGGCGCCCGGCAGCGGCGCGTCGAGCGGCAGCGTGGCCAGCCGATCGCGGACCTGCTCCGCGCCGCCGATGGCGGCGGCCATGTGCAGGCGCCCCGCGGCCGCGTCGAGCACGTAGGCGACGGACGAGGACGCCCCGAGCGCCTCCTTCGCCTGCGAGACGAGGACCGCGGCGACCTCCGACACGGTGCTCGCCCCGGACAGCGCGGCGGTGACGGCCTGGAGCCGCTGGAGGCGATCGCGGGCCTGCTGCGCGCTCCGGCGCTGCGCGCGCTCCGCGTCGAGGAGCTGGGCCCGCTCGAGCGCCTGGGCGCAGTGCTCGGCGACGGAGAGGAGGAAGGCGCGCTCGTCGGGATCGAAGGCGCGCGGCTCGGGGAACCCGAGCGAGAGGACGCCCAGCACGTCCCGGTCGGCCCCGGCGATGAGCGGCAAGGCCACCCCGGCGCGCACCCCGTGCTCGGCCGCGATCTCGGACATCTCCGGGAAGTGCGCGTGGAGCTCCTCGTGCGAGCGGAACCAGACCGGCCCCCGGCTGCGGACCGCCTCCGCGACCGGGAGCGGCGCCGTGACGAGGACCCGCCCGAACCGCCGCCGGATCGCCTGCACCCCCGCCTCGTCGATCACGACGAGGGCGTCGCCCTCCTTCGTCCGGAAGGTCGTCACGCTCGCGCCCGCCGCGACGCGCACCCGCTCCACCACCACGCGCGCGATCTCCTGGGCGCCGCCGGCGCGCGCGAGCGCCGACGTCACGTCCTGGAGGAGCCCGAGCCGGAGCGCGATCGCCTGGGCCCTGTCGCGGGCCCGCTCCATCTCCTCCTCACGCTGGCGCGCGCCGCTCATGTCCGTCACGAGCGCGCAGACGCCCGGGCGACGGCCGTCCAGCTCCGGCATGGGGATGTACGAGCAGATCCAGCCGCGGGCGCGGTCGCCCGGAGGCGTTCCCTCGATGGGCACGTTGGTGCGGGGCTGCCCGGTCTCGAGCACCGCTCGCACGGCGGCCTCGACGCCCTCCACCGCCTTTCGGCGCGGGTCGTCCGGCCGGAGCTCCAGGATCTCACCCAGAGAACGGCCGACGTGCGCCTCGGGCGAGATCCCGTTCCAGGACGCGATCGCGTCGTTCACCCGCAGGAATCGAACGTCGGCGTCGAACAGCGCGATCCCGGTCGGCCCGTCCCACAGCGCGTCGATGAGCGCGCGCTTCAGCTCGCGGATCCTCGCCTGACCGGGTTCTTCGCCGCGCATGGCCGAACCGTCGAGCGTCCCCCTCGCTCACTTCTACGCCGCCTGTCCGTACGGACGCACGCGTTGGAGCTTTGATCCCCAACGGAGTGCGGGCGACTCCCACGGTCAAGCGACGGCGACCTCCGGCGATCGCCGGATGCGAGGTCACGCGCAGCGGAGGGCCTCGGCGAGCGCTCGCGGACCGTGGCGAAACGCCTCGATCGCCTCGTCGGCCGGCGAGCGCCCGGACGCGGCGCGCTCGGCGAGCGGCGCCAGCCAGACGCGCTCGTCCTCGCCCCGCTGGCCGCAGCAGCTCTGGCGGCAGAGGCCGCCCGATGCGGCCTCGAGGAGCACGCGGGCGAGCTCCTGGATCGAGCGGCCGTCCGGTGCGCGCCCGGTCAGCCCCTCGCGCCCCGCGGTGCGCGTCAGCGACCGGCGCTCCGCCACCGTGAACGACCTCACGACGTCCCACGCCCAGGCGCGCGCCTGGCGGTCGTAGAGGATGCCCTTCCAGAACGCGAGCAGCGCCTTCGCCATGGGCGCGGAGCAGGAGTCGGCGCCGCGCACCTCCACGACGCCCTTCACCCGCACCTCCGGGAACACCGTCGTGAGGTGGTCCTCCCAGTCGGAGATCGTCGCCCGCTCGCCGGAGAGCCCCTCCGCGAGGAACTGCCGGAAGGTCCTGCCGCCCGTGTCCCGGTACGCGCCCGCGCGGCGCAGGAAGATCATGGGGACGTCGAGCGCCCACTCGGCGTAGCGGCGGTACGGATCCTCCTCGAACCCCGGCTCGAAGGCGAACGGCAGGATCCCGCAGCGCGCCGGGTCCGTCTCCTCCCAGACGGCGGTGCGGTAGCTCTTCCAGCCGATCTCGCGCCCCTGCACGATCGGGCTGTTCGCGTAGAGCGCGACCACCGCGGGCTGGATCGCGAGCGCGACGCGCAGCTTCTCGGCGAGGTCGTTCTCGCCCGAGAAGTCGAACGACGCCTGCGCCGACGCGGTCATGGCCATCATGTCCGGCGCGAGCCGGCCGCGGGCCGCGAGGAACGGGCGCATCACCTTGTAGCGGTTCTTCGGCATCCAGGGGCTCTCGGACGGCGTGCCCCATGGCCGGTACCCGCCGGCGAGGAACTCGACGCCCAGGTCCCGCGCCAGCTCGGCGCACTTCTCGATGTGCCGGTCGAGCTCGGCGGCCACGACGTGCACGTCGGCGAACGGCCGGCCCGAGAGCTCGAGCTGTCCTCCCGGCTCGATCGAGATCGTGAGGCCGTCGTTCTGGGAGGCGATGATCCGCCCCTCCTCCTCGAACGGCTGGTAGCCGAAGCGCGTGAACCCCCGGAGCACCTCCGCGACCCCGCCCGGCCCCTCGTACGGCAGCGGCTCGAGCGTGCCGGCGCGGAGCATGAGCTTCTCGTGCTCGAGCCCGACCTTCCAGCTCTCGCGCGGCCGCTCGCGCGCGCGGAACCACGCGACGAGGTCTTCGACTCCGGCGATGGGCGGCGACTCGTGGATGCGGGCGTCGAGCGACATGCGGGCGGACTCTATAACGCCGCCCCGGCCCGCCCCCTGCGGAAATCTCGAGCCCGCGGACCGGCCCGTCAGCGCTCCTCCGCGCGGACTCCTGCGCGGCCCGCGGCCGGTGGAGGAGAGAGGAGATCCTCGAGGAAGAACGCCGCGAGCTCCGCGCGCCCGGCGAGCCCGGCCTTCCGGTAGACCGCGAGCGCCTGCTGCCGCACCGTCCGCTCGCTCGTCCGCCGGAGGTCCGCGATGTCCTTGGAGGCGAGCCCCTTGAGGAGCAGGAGCGCCACCTCGCGCTCGGCCCCCGAGAGCTCCCACCGGGCGAACTGGTGATCGATCGCGGCGCCGAGCCCACGGACGTGCTCGTCCGACTCCAGGCGGAACCGGGCGAGGTCCGCCTCCGCCCGGCCCAGGTCCCGCTGGAGGGATCGCGCGCGCCTCCGGGCGACGAGCAGCTGGCCCCACAGCACGACCGTCCCGGAGAGGGCCGCCGCCATCACGGCCACCTCGAGGAGGAGGTGGGCGGTGGAGCCGCCCGCGCCCGCGTCGCTCATCACGTCGAGCCCGACGAGCAGCGTCACGGCGAGGAGGATCGCGGCGGGGACGGCGAGCACCGCGGGGCGGACGACCCCGTCATCCGCCGCAGGCGAGCGGGCGAGGTGCTTCATCGCGCTCGGGTTTTCTTCGTGCGTCATCCGTCGGATGGCGGCCGGACGCCCGCGCCGCCAAGGTCGCGGGAACCACCGGAGAGCGAACCATGCCGACCCTACCCCTGCACCCCGCCATCGTCCACCTGCCCCTCGGCCTCGCGCTGGCGATCCCGCTCGTGGCGCTCGCCCTCGCCATCGCCCACCTTCGCGGGCGCGTTCCCCGGATCGCGCTCGGCGTCCTGGTGGGGCTGCAGGCCCTCCTCGTCGCCTCGGGCGTGGTCGCGATGCAGCTCGGAGAGCGCGACGAGCGGCAGGTGGAGAGGGTCGTGGCGGAGCGGGTGATCGAGGCCCATGAGGAGCGTGCCGAGATCTTCGTCTGGGCGGCGGGGGCGGTGCTCGCCCTCTCGGCGGCGCTGCTGCTCGTGCCGGCGCGCCTCGCGCTCGGGCTCAGCGCGGCCGTCGCCGCGGGGACGATCGGCGTGGCCGCGCTGGGGGTGCGCACCGGCTCGGCGGGCGGCGAGATCGTGTACGCGCACGGGGGCGCGAGCGCGTTCGGGCCGTTCCCCGCGACGCCCGGAGGCGCGGTCGCTCCGGTGTCCGCGCGCGCGTCGCGCGACGACGACTGACGGGCCCTCGGCCGGACCCCGCGAGGTCACCGCTCTCCTGCGACCCCGAACCCGGGTGTGGGTGCGGGCATGAAAACCACCCCGAGACGTTCTGTCCCCTGGCGGCGGGGGGTCACCGTTCTGCTTGCGGACCCCTACCCCCCACCCTATCCTCGGACGATACGTAGGTTTTCTCGCTTGCCCGCTCAAAGACCTCCCACGCCCAGGCGCCCCCGAATGATCCGCCCCTTCCGGCTGCTCACCACCCTCGCGGCCACGGCCGCCCTCGCGCTCGGCGTCACCGTCCGCTTCGTACGAGCGGAGCCCGAGGTCCCGCCGGCGGCCGTGGCGTATCGCGGCGCCGTCCCCGCGCACGCGAAGGCGGACGGCGCCGGCGAGTACCGCCTCGATCGCCTCCCGATCCTGTCGCAGGTGATCCTCGCGGTGAAGGACAACTACGTCGATCCCTCGCGCTTCGACCCGAAGCAGATGGTCGTG
The DNA here is from genome assembly GCF_022690805.1 of Anaeromyxobacter sp. SG66. Classification (NCBI taxonomy): domain Bacteria; kingdom Pseudomonadati; phylum Myxococcota; class Myxococcia; order Myxococcales; family Anaeromyxobacteraceae; genus Anaeromyxobacter; species Anaeromyxobacter sp. SG66. The sequence goes on along the minus strand of NZ_JALCZC010000070.1, from coordinate 7,480 downwards.
TCCTCGCTCGAGAGCGTGGAGCGGACGGTCGCCGAGGTGATGGTCCAGGGCGACGCGAAGTCGCCGAAGCTCACGCTCACGGTGGGCGCGGCGCAGCGCGAGCTCGACCTCACCGGCGTGGACTCCATCTGGAAGGTCCGCACCGCGCTCGGCGAGGCGATGGGGTTCATCCAGGAGCACCTCGTCGCGCACAAGGAGCTGAAGGAGATCGAGTACGCGGCGGTGAACGGGCTGCTCTCCACGCTCGACCCGCACACGAACCTGCTCGAGCCCAAGTACTTCAAGGAGATGAAGCTCCAGACCCGCGGCGAGTTCGGCGGGCTCGGCTTCGTCATCGCCATGCGCGACGGGAACCTCACCGTCGTGAAGGTGCTCAAGAACACCCCGGCGCAGCGGGCGGGCATCAAGGCGCGCGACGTCATCGCCCGCATCGAGGAGCAGTCCACGGTCAACATGGACCTGCAGGACGCCGTCGACCGGCTGCGCGGCAAGCCGCAGACGAAGATCTCGATCACGGTCCAGCGCAAGGGCACGGACGCCCGCAAGCTCTCCCTGCTGCGCGAGGTCATCAACGTCGAGACGGTCGCCCAGGCGAAGCTGCTCGACGGCAACATCGGCTACGTCCGCCTGTCCCAGTTCTCGGCCAACACGACGCGCGACCTCCTCACCGCCCTCCAGCAGCAGCGCGCCCAGGCGGGCGGCAAGCTCGAGGGCCTCGTGCTCGACCTGCGCGGGAACCCGGGCGGCCTGCTCGAGCAGGCGATCCAGGTCTCGGACCTGTTCCTCTCCCAGGGCGTCATCGTGAAGACGGTCGGCGGCGGCGACCGCCAGCGGATCCACGAGGTGAAGGAGGCGAGCGGGGAGACGAGCGACCTCACGAGCCTGCCCCTCGTCGTCATCGTGAACAACAGCTCGGCCTCGGCGAGCGAGATCGTCGCGGGCGCGCTCAAGAACAACGGCCGCGCGCTGGTCATCGGGCGCCAGACGTTCGGCAAGGGGTCGGTGCAGGTCCTCGACGACCTGAACGATCCCACCGGCTCGGGCGAGCAGTCCGCGCTCAAGCTGACCATCGCGCAGTACCTCACCCCCGGTGACGTGTCGATCCAGGAGGTCGGCATCACGCCGGACGTCATGCTCCTCCCCGGCCGCGCGCTGAAGGAGCAGGTGAACTTCTTCGCGCCGCCGCGCTCGATGGGCGAGGTGGACCTCGACCGTCACCTCATGAACCCCGCCGACTCCTCGCCCGCCGAGGTCGCGAAGGCCGAGGCCAAGAAGAAGCGGGTCGAGAAGGCGCCCCTCGAGCTGCGCTACCTCCTCGACGAGAAGGAGGACCAGGTCGCGAAGGCGCTGAAGCGCGACGTCGCCGCGCAGGCCGCGGAGGCCCACGACGAGGGCATCGAGCAGCAGCTGACGCCCGAGCAGATCGAGGACGAGGAGGCGGAGGCCGATCCCGACCGGCTCGTCGAGGACTACCAGATCCGGTTCGGCCGCGAGCTCCTGAAGCGCTCGCCGCTGCCGGATCGCGCGCGCCTCATGGAGGCCGCGAAGGCGCTCGTCGCCGAGCGCCAGGCGCAGGAGGAGACGCGGCTCGAGAAGCGGCTCCAGGAGCTGGGCGTCGACTGGGCGCCGGCCGCGCCGACGCAGGGCCGCGGGGCGGCGCGCGCCGCCGTCACGCTCACCCCGGCGCCGGGCAAGGATCACCGCGCCGGCGACACGGTGCCGTGGACGGTGACCGTCGAGAACAAGGGCGACGCGCCGTTCCGGCGCCTCCGCGCCTGGAGCACCGCCGAGAAGAACCCGCTCCTCGACCGGCGCGAGTTCGTGTTCGGCAACGTGCCGCCGGGCGAGCGGCGCAGCTGGACGGTGCCGCTGCGGCTGCCGAAGGGCATGGACAGCCGGCGGGACGAGATCTCGCTGCACTTCGAGGACGAGGGCGGCCACGCCCCGGCCGACCTGGCGACGAGCCTCGGGGTGGTCGAGGTGCCGAAGCCCGTGTTCGCGTTCAGCGTGCAGATCGAGGACCGCCAGGGCGGCAACGGCGACGGCCTCGCGCAGCGCGGCGAGACGTTCGACGTCCGGGTGGACGTCCGCAACGCCGGCACCGGCGCGGCGGGCGACAAGACCTGGGTCTCGCTCAAGAACCTCGGCGACGACAAGGTCTTCATCAAGAAGGGGCGCGAGGCGCTCGGCGCGCTCAAGCCCGGGGAGACGAAGTCCGCGCGCATGGAGGTCGAGCTGCGGCGCGGCTCGAAGAGCGACACGCTCCCGCTCCGCGTGATGATCGTGGACGAGAAGATGGAGGAGTACGTCTCCGAGAAGCTCGACTGGCCCGTCGCGAAGGACGAGCAGGCGCGCACGGCGGCGTCCGGCTCGGTCCGGGTCGAGGCCGCCGAGGCGACGCTCCGCTCCGGCGCGAGCGCGTCGTCGCCGGCCATCGCGACCGCCAAGCGCGGCGCGGTGATCCCGGTGGACGCGAAGATCGGCGAGTTCTACCGGGTCGAGTGGCAGAAGGGCCGGTTCGCCTTCGTCCCCGACTCCGAGGTGCGCGCCGCGCGCGGCCCGCGCTCCGGCGTCGTCGCCGCCGCGTGGCAGCGCGAGCCGCCGCGCATCGCGCTCGTCCCCGATCCGCAGAAGGGCGCGCCGGTGGTGGAGGGGGATCACTGGAAGCTGCAGGGCACGGCGCTCGTGCCGCCCTCGTCCGATCCGGACGCCCGCCTGCGCGACGTGTTCGTGTTCGTGAACGAGCAGAAGGTGTTCTTCAAGGTGCTCCCGGAGAGCACGGCCGCCGCGAAGCTCGACTTCACGGCGGACATCCCGCTCGAGACCGGCAACAACGTGGTCACGGTGTTCGCGCGGGAGGACGACGAGTTCCAGAGCCGCAGGAGCATCGTCGTCTACCGGCGCCCGGCCGCCGAGGTGGCGACGGACGGCACGCAGAAGACGAGGCAGGCCCAGTAGACGGAGCTGCTGGCGGGTGGTGGGAGCGGAGGGCCGCGCGGCGACGCGCGGCCCTTCGTGCATCAGCCCGCGGCGGCCCGCAGCCGCTCGTTCTCCGCCTCGAGCGCCGCCACCCGCTCCTGCAGCCGCGCGAGCGCGGCCTCCACCTCGGCGGCGTCGAGCTTCCGCGGGATGTGCTGCGGGCAGTTCACGTCCCAGGCCTCCACCGTGAACAGGACCGCCTGCTCGGGCGTGGCACGGTAACCCTCGGGCATGAGGCGCGCGACGAGCGCGGGATCGTCCTCGACCACCCGGGCGCGTCCCCAGATCTTCACCCGCGTCCGGGTCTCGTAGTCCATGAGGAAGAGGAACGCCCGGTCGTTCTCGGCGAGGTTCCCCGTCGTGACGTACTGCCGGTTTCCCCGGAAGTCGGCCCAGGCGATCGTGTGCGGGTCGAGCACGCGGAGGAAGCCCCTCGGACCGCCGCGGTGCTGCACGTACGGCTGACCCGCCGCGCTCGCCGTCGCGAGGTAGACGCTGTCGCGCTCCGCGACGAACCGGGCGAGCTCGTCGTCGAGCTCCGTCCCGAAGCCTCCGCGGCGCTCCAGGCGCGCGTAGGCCTCCCGCGATCCCCTGCGGGCCTGGACCGCCTTGACGGCCGGCGTGAACGCGACGTCGCTCGAGGGGCGGTGCATCTCGCGGCTCCTTGCGGGTGAGGTGGGGTCCGGCCGGTCTCCCGTCCGGACCCCAGGGTTCGGTCACGCGGCCTTCGCCCCGCTCGCGTGCACGACGGGGAAGTCGATCTCGGTCCCGGCGACCTCGTTCAGATAGTTCGTGAACACGGTCAGCGCCGCGTTCGCGACGAGCTCGACGAGCTGCCCGTCGTCGAGGCCGGCGGTGCGAGCCTCCGCGAGATCGGCGTCGTCGACGCGGCCGCGCCGCTCGATGACGCGTCCGACGAACCGCAGCGCCGCCTCGTCGCGCGGGTTCGAGGCGCGCCCCTGCCGCGCGCGCTCGAGCTCTGCGGGCGGGAGCCCGAGCCCCGCCCCCAGCGCGCTGTGGGCCGAGAGGCAGTACTCGCACCCGTTCGCCTCAGAGACGGTGAGCGCGATCTGCTCGCGCAGCCGCGCACGGATGCGTCCTCGCGCGAGCGCGCCCGCGAGGCCGAGCACGCCCTCGAGCGCCGCGGGCGACTGGGCGATCACGCGGTAGAGGTTCGGGGTCGCGCCCAGGCTCCGCTGCACGCCTTCGAGCAGCTCGCGGGCACGGCCTTCGGCGGTGGAGGGATCGACGGGGGGAATGCGGGACATGGCGTCTCCTGGTGGGGTGAGGCCGCACGAGGTGCGGCGCGTGGGTGCCCATGGAGTTGCGGCCGCGAGCCCGCCGGAACAATGGACGCTGTCGCAGGACACTCTTGCGCTCGGGGGAATGACGCATGGACCGGATCGACGCCTGGGCGACGTTCGCCGCGGTGGCAGAGGGACGGAGCTTCGCCGCGGCGGCCCGGCGACTGGGGCGGTCGCCCGCCGCCGTCACGCGGGCGGTGGCCGCGCTCGAGGAGCGGCTCGGAGCGCGGCTGCTCAACCGCACCACGCGCTCGGTCGCGCTCACGGACGTGGGCGCGCGCACGCTCGAGGCGGCGCGGCGCGCGCTCGCCGGGTTCGAGGAGCTGGAGGGCGCCGCCGCGGCGGAGCGGCAGGAGCCGCGCGGGCGGCTGGGCGTGACCGCGTCGGTCGTGTTCGGGCGGCTGCACGTGCTCCCGATCGTGCAGGCGTTCCTGCGCGATCACCCGTCGGCGAGCGTGGAGCTCCTCCTGCTCGACCGCGTGGTGTCGCTCGTGGACGAGGGGCTCGACGTGGCGGTGCGCCTCGGCCGGCTGCCCGACTCGTCCCTGAAGGCCCTCCGCGCGGGCGAGGTGCGGCGCGCGGTCTACGCGAGCCCCGGGTATCTCGAGGCGAACGGGACGCCACGCTCGCCGCAGGCGCTCGCGAGCCACGCGTGCGTCGCCTGCACCTCGGTGACGCCGGCCCCCCATCGCTGGACGTTCGGGCGCGGGGGCCGGAGCTTCGCCGTGGCCGTGTCCCCTCGCCTCGTGGTGAACACGGCCGAGGCCGCCATCGACGCGGCCGTCGCCGGGCTCGGCCCGACGTGCGTGCTCTCGTACATGGTGGACTCGCACGTCCGCGCCGGCCGGCTGCGGCGGATCCTGGAACCGTACGAGCCGCCGCCCGTGCCGGTCCAGGTGGTGATCCCGGCGGGCCGGTTCGTGACCCCGCTCGTGCGTGCCTTCGTGGACCGGGCCGTGGAGGCGCTGCGCGAGAAGCTCGGCGCGCTCGCCGCCTGAACCTCGCCGGCACCCTGTCACGGACAGGTCTCGGGGAAGTTCGCCGCCCCGCTGACGAGCTGCGCCGCCGGGTCGAGCGGCGGCGCGAACGGGACGTTCTCGTCCACGAGCACGTGGCCGTGCACGTCGGTCGCCCGGATCGCGAGCGGCCCGGCGATCTGGACCCCGGCGCCCACGAACAGGTTCGTGCCGCTCCGCTCCAGGGTGCGGAAGGTCGCGTCGCCCGCGCCCCGCGCCTCGAGGGCGGCGATGGGGTGGCGGTGATCCATCGGCACGATCCCGAACCACCACGCGTTCGAGGCGGGGCTGAACCGGTAGCGGATCGGGCCGTCCACCGGACATGGCACGGTGCGCCAGGTCACGTCCACGCGGCCGGCAGCGGGATCCGCGACCCGCGCGAACGTCGCTGCGCCGAGATCGAGCGCGGCGTCGGCGCAGGAGGGACAGGAGTCCACCACCACCGCGGTCGCCTTCCCCAGCGGCCCGGTGATCTCGAGGCAGGTCCCGCACGCCGCCGAGGCGGCGAACACCACGGGCGAGACCGCCACGGCGAGGGCCGGCGCCGGATCCCACCCGCACGCCCCCACGCCCGAGGCGTCGTAGGAGGTGGCGCTGCCGGTCTTCTCCGGGCCCGCGGGACAGAGGGCCGGTCCTCCCCCGCCTCCCGGGTCGCCGCCGTCCTTGCCGCCACCTCCGCAGGCGGAGAGCGCGAAGACGAGCAGGGACGCGGTGATCCGGGAGCATGGGCGCATGGGCTTCGGTGTTTGCTGCGGGGTGACCTCGCGCGCAACCCCGGCGCGGGGTGAACGAACCGTGAAACCGGATGTGCGCCCCGGGCGCACATCGCGGAGCGGCGGGAGCGGCCGGCGCCCGGGTCGGGCGGGCCGGATTTTCCCAACCCCTCGCCCCTCCGCTAGAATTCGGCACATGGCGGAGGTGAGAAAAGACGCCTCCGCCCCATCCTCCGCCCCCGGGACGAGGAGCGGGGCGGGGTTCGAGCTCCGCCTCGAGCGCGGCGGCGCGTTCGTCCGGCTCGCCGATCAGCCCATCTCGCCCGGCGTGCGGCTCGAGGCGCTCACCCTCGAGGTCCCCGACGTCCGCTTCCCGTTCGACGTCGGCAAGGGCTCGGGCCAGTTCCGCCACCGGCTCTCCGACCTCTTCGAGCTCTCCATCGCGATCGAGCCCGGCGTCGCCGAGGCGGCGCTCGCGTCGGCCAGCCTCGCCGCGTTCGGCGTCGAGGACGTGCGCATCGCGCTCCGCCCCGGGGCGGCGGAGATCGCGGCGCGGCTCTCGGGCGGACCTCCCTTCACGCTCCTCGCCGGGCTCGTCCCCGCAGGCGCGCAGGGCGCCGCGCTCGTGTTCCACTCCCCGCGCGTCTACGGCCCGGCGCCGATCCCGCCCGCGATGCTCCCCCACCTCGCCCGCGGCGTGCTCGATGCGGTCGGCGGGGAGGCCGTGCTGCGCGATCCGCTCCCGGTCCTCCTGCGGCGCGTCCTCGCGCCGCGTGGCTGGAAGCTGCCGCGCGCGGCGGGCGTCCCGCTCTCGCGCGCGGAGATCATCGAGGGGGCCGTCCGGCTCGCCTGGAGCCGCGGGGCGGCCGGCCCGGCGGCGGTCTCGCCCGAGCCCGAGCTCCTCGCGGCCGAGGAGGGCGCGCGGACCTTCCGCGAGGCGGAGGCGCGGCTCGCCGCCGGCGACGCAGCGGGCGCACGGGAGCGGTACCTCGCCGCCGGCTCCGCCGCGAGCGCGCACCCCTTCGCCGCCGAGCGGCTCCTCTCGCTCCTCGCCGCGGAGGACCGCTTCCACGACGAGGCGCTCGATCTCGCCGCCGAGTGGCTCGCGCGGCGCCCGGGGTTCTTGCCGGCGCTCGCCGCCGAGGCGTCGATCCGGCTCGCCCGCGGCGAGCCCGAGAAGGCCGCCCGCGCGCTCGCCGCCCTCGCCACCGGCGCGGCCGCGCGGGGCGAGACGTTCTCGGCGCTCGCCGCCGCGGAGGTCGCCCTCGCCCTGCCCGGCGCGGCGCGCGAGGACGCGCTGCGCGCCGCCGAGCTCGCCCTCTCCGTCCGGCGCGATCACGTCCCGGCGCTCCGCGCCCTCCGCGCGCTGGCCCTCGCCGCGGGGGACCGCGAGGGGCTCCTCCACGCGCTCCGCCGGCTCGTCGCGCACGATCCCGACGCGGCGGAGAAGGCGCGCGCTCACGCCGAG